>JAHDGT010000203.1 GCA_020631675.1 Bacteroidota bacterium | reverse complement strand
GGTAATGAAGCCGACGAATGCGCCCTGTTTGGCGGCTTAAAAAGGCGGACATGTAGAGACGTTATAGTATAACGTCTTTACAACGCCTGCCAAACAGCAGCAGGCGGCGACTGAATTTTAACGGATAGCCCGGTGACCTGCCGCAGGCGGGCACGCAGCCTAAATATACATCAACACTGAATATGGATCATCAGGATTTACAGGCAGCATGGGCATTACTTTGTTCTGGTTTTACAACTAATAAGTCGCTGATTCAATCTTGTTGGTCAACTATTGAAAAAGCCTATTCCGCCCCTGCCAGAGCTTATCACAATTTGGATCACCTATTGAATATGTTCACGCATTTGGAGCGTTTGCCTGATTCCATCAAAGCGGAGCTTGATGATTTGGCAGTACTTCAATTCAGCATTTGGTTGCACGATCTGATTTATGACGCGAAGCGGAAAGACAATGAGCGAAAGAGCGCGGATGAGGCGATGAAAATGCTTCGTCAGCTGGGGGTAGAACAGGAGCGTATTGAGCGTGTGGAAACGCAGATCATGCTGACGCAAAAACATATAGCGTTAACGACAGCGCCTTTTGATGATCGACTATTATTAGATTTGGATCTGTCAATTCTTGCTACTGATGATTCGACTTATAAGGCGTATGGACAGCAAGTGAGAAAGGAGTATAAGATGTACCCGATGTTCTTGTATAAAAGAGGGAGGAAAGCAGCTCTTCGTTCTTTTTTAGAACGGGATCGGGTATTTTATACGCCCTATTTTTATGAATGGGGAGAGGAGAAAGCGCGCGAAAATCTAAGAAGAGAAATAGAGCGTCTTTAAAGTAAAAGGCGGTTTCAACAAGCTTGTTGAAACCGCCTTTTTCACTTATGTCTTGTTTGTGTTACTCATCAATATCCACATCTATATCAATGCGTTCATTGAGGTCAGGCAATAGATCTTCTTGTTTGAGGTAGTGCCCTAACCAATTCGCACAAGCTTTAAAGTTTTCAAAATTTTCGGATTCTGCTACCAGGTCAGGAATGAGGTCAAAACGAAGTAACATATCTAGTGGTTGACCGTGAACATCAGTGAAAACCACTTTAATTCCTTGTGCTTTTAGATCCAAAATGGCATTCTCCATGGCGTATAGACCAGATTGGTCCATATAGGGTACTTTGTCCATTCTGATGACCACTACTTCCAGCTTTGGTAATGCTTTAACCATGTCTTGGAAGCGAGAAGCGAAGCCGAAGAATAAGGGCCCGTCTAAGTGCTTGATGTACACTTGCTCTCCCATTCTTTCAATGATGTCGCCCTCATCTGCCCACGGCATTTCCAAAGAGAAATCTTTCAGTGGTGCGCTATTGGTACGATCTTCAGCAACATCGGAGATATTCTTCATGAAGAGGATACAAGCCAATACAGTACCTACCGCAACTGCTTCTACCAGTCCGACAAAAACAGTCATGAAAAGCACGATCAACATTACGGCGACCTCCGCCTTGGGAAGCTGGGGAATGTGGCGGATGCCTTTATAGTCCATTACGCCAATACCCACGGTGATCAGGATACCCGCTAAAACCGCAGCTGGAATTTGTGAAGCCAAAGGCCCTAAAGCCAATAAGATGAACAGCAGCAGAACCCCCGCTATCATACCTGACAACTTGGTCATACCGCCAGATTGGATGTTCACTACCGTACGGATCGTAGCTCCTGCACCAGGAATACCGCCGAATAAAGCGGCAATACTATTACCAATACCCTGACCGACCAATTCTTGATTTGGTTTGTGCTTGGTCTTGGTCATATTATCCGCTACAATGGAAGTCAGTAGGGAATCGATCGCACCCAATGCGGCTAAAGACAAGGCAGTGAATATATAAGGTGTCACCTGCGAAAGTTGCAGATTGGCGAATATATCGAGCCGCGGCATGGGGAAACCACTAGGGATGGCACCAATGGTCCGGTAGCCCGGTACGGCGAAATAAGCCACAATGGACACCAATAGCAGGGCGACCAGCGTACTGGGTATGAGCGTGGTGATCCGTTTAAAGCCATATATAATGAATATGGTGATCAGCGCCATGACCAGATCGGTCCAATTGATGTTTTGCAAGGCTCTGGGCATCATTTTCAGCGCGCCGATCACACCAGAAGAAGCCTTGTGCGCTAAGGCGGTAGACTCTTTGGCGATATCGTCCGGACTGATTTTTTTGGCTCGTTTAATGGTTTCTTCGAAGTCTTCTAAAACCAGAATATCTTCGGCGGCTTCATCTGCTAGGATATTCTTTAAAATGACCTCTTCGGCCTGGGGTTTGAATTGAGAGACGAAGGCTTTGTCTTCTTTGGGGTAGTAGCCTATCAATGGTAATAGCTGGGTGATGAGAATGATCACCCCGATACCCGTCATAAAGCCGGAAACCACAGGGTAGGGGATGTACCTGATGTACTGCCCGACCCTAGCGATACCCATAATGATCTGAAAAACACCCGCCAATAGGAATACAACGAGAATAGCGGGCAGTGCTCTGCTCAGATCCCCTTCGTTAGCTCCTACTATACCTGCGATCACAACCATACTAACAGCCGTCATAGGTGCGGTTGGCCCGGATATTTGTGTATTCGTGCCCCCGAATAATGCAGCGAAAAAGCTAATGAAAATGGCTCCATACAAACCTGCTGCGGCACCCATGCCCGATTGCAGACCGAATGCTAAAGCTAAGGGTAATGCTACAATACCAGCCGTGATACCTCCTAATAAGTCACCACGGAAATGTTTAAAGTCAAATCCGAATTTCATAGGGCCAATATAGTATAATGTTCACACATTGATAATGAGGTAGTTTAAAGTTTTTCACCTGAATAGCTGCTCTGATTTTATGGACAGTTCCAGATCCTTCATTCCATCCACTTGGGACTTTTCGATAATATGCGTTTATGAACAGGGCAGTTTTCATCATGTGCGCCTTTTAAGTAGCCCGTACTCATCAAAAATTCGCCTGTGATCTCACCTCCTGTGAATTTGAAGGTTTTCTTGAACAGCTTCACCCATTCCTCTTTCGTTTTCGGGTGGTGCTGATCCAACCAGTTTTTAAAGGATCCGAATTCTTCTTGTAAACCCACTATGACATTGGCATTGTGAATCGCGGCATTCACCTTGAGTTTATTGCGAATGATGCCCGCATCTGAGAGTAGTCTTGCTCTATCTGCTTCTGTATAAGCGGCAATTGCTCTTATGCTGAAATTGGAATAGGCTTTCCTGAAATTATCTTGTTTGTTAAGAATGGTATTCCAAGATAAGCCCGCCTGATTGATCTCTAAGATCAATCTTCCGAATAGCTCATCATCAGACTCGATGGGGAAACCATAGTCATTATCGTGGTAGTAGCGGTTCACCTCATCTAAGGGCTTATCGGCTACGAAAAGGCAGTAGGTGTTGGTCATGGAAAAGCTTTGTGATTTGGGTTTTCGATAAAAATGGAGTGGGCTTATAATTTAGGTCGGCAATTGAATTCACATTGACTTTTAGAGATGGTCTTGAATTCTGCTATGCCATCCTTTCTTTCGCAATTCTTGATGGATTCTAAAAGTAATTCT
Organism: Bacteroidota bacterium; assembly: GCA_020631675.1. Taxonomy (GTDB): domain Bacteria; phylum Bacteroidota; class Bacteroidia; order Chitinophagales; family UBA2359; genus JAHDGT01. Next base: position 4,251 of record JAHDGT010000203.1, on the reverse strand, counting down.
TTGCAATCTATATCTTCATCACCAGACATAGAATAGAGTAAAGCTCCGCCAGCCGCAACGGCTGCTACTACAAGCAAAAGAGGAACAGGATCACTTAAACTGGAAAACTGCAATTCTTTACCGTCTGGGTATATGATCGTTCCGTCAAAGCATTCCAGCATCTCGCTTTTGGGATCGTAAATAACCCCCTTCAAGATAAAAGGTGAACTGTTATCAAACAAATCAATGCTATCACTTTCCGACTTATAATCAATGTGAATTTCGTTTTTGCTTTTTACATCAACTGTGAAGTTGGATAATTGAGCGGTATTGATATTTAGTAGGTAATCCCAGCTTTTGTCCGCCTTCTTATCAATGTACTTACAGTCAAAAATGGCTTCGTTTTTTGTTGCTAAAGGTGATAGATGGAGGTTCATGGCCTTGCGTTTAGCATCTGCGGTAAGCACGATGTCTAAGCTTTGTACCCAAGGTCTGAAAGTGTGTTTCTTGAAATCGGGATATACTCCACTTTCTTTTTCGAATGAGGTTTTTGTTCTTGGAGATTTTCCAATGAAGTAGTTCAAGCCCACACTTGCCCCAACATCTAATAATTGTGAAAAATTACTGTTGCTGTAAAGCACACCATTCTCATTAACGGCTCTTCTTTGTGTGATTTGTTGATTAAGGAATCTGAATCTTCCCTTAAAATTAACGCTTAGCCTGTCTGTCACATACAAATGATGCGTCATTTTCACTTGAGCACTGGGCATCCAGTTTATTGGGTTGGCGGGCAAACCAGCTAGAGGGTTGGAGTCGTAATTAGCCAATAGCGTATCATCTTCTACGACGAACGCAAAATCTGTATAATCGAAACGATTGACCCCAATTCCAAGATCCAAGCCGAATTGATACCATTTTTTACCCAAAAGAAAACCATTATTGAAGAATACGCCAAGCGTTTTTCCGTAAGGCTCTACCGCTTGGAAATTGCCACTCGTGTTCGATAATAGCTCGTCCAGTTGGGTTCTGTTGATCCCGTAGCGGTTATAGCTTAGCTCCAGTCCGGAACGGAAATTTTTGATGCGAAAAAGAATTTCAGGAGATAGGAATAGACCACTTCCTAAAAGAAGCGAATCTTGAGGGGCGGCGAAATCACCAACAGCTTGTGTAAAGCCGGTATCAAATGATAGTTCTATTCCTTTTTGTGCAAAGCAGGAGCTGCTCGAACTGTTAAAGGCAATCAGTAAAAAGCTAATCCAAAGTAAGGATCTGGTCATTGAGGTAAAGGTTTAGGGTTTTGATGTGGGCCAGCAAATAAGTGAACTCTATATATACACGCACTTCGAATTTTTCATTTCCCATTAGGACAAAGAATTCTGTTTCTAATCGATAAGTGAAAAAGTTAGAGATACGACGAACTTCATCCCCATTAAAGTAGATCAGAATTTTAGAAAAACCACTGTGAATCCTCAGCTCGTAAGCGTTCTTTTTATAGGATATAACATATACTTTCTTATTGTGACCCTCCTCTTTCAGTTCAATGGAAACTTTATCTTTTTGAATGCTTTCCGGCTCATCTGCAACAGCGGCGAACAAGCCAACAGAAGTTGGATATTCAGCATTATCCAATAACTGTAGCATGCCTTGAATGATCTGGTTTAAACTACGTTGGTAAGCTTCAGGACTACTAATGCCTGAAACAAGATGGTCTGTTTCATTCTTAGTATACCTACTCTGTAGTAAGGTCAAATCTTTCAAAAAGTGTTCAGGTAAATGCGTAGCCATCTGATCGAAAGCATCAGTGATCTTATGTTCACTGATCAAAGATCGAATGTATGATATATCCAAAGCCATATGGTCAAAATCGTGAAGAATAAATATACAAAAAATGAAACATGGCTTTTAGTAATTCCTAAATCTGTTTCTCGCCCAGCTTACCCACTTTATCCAACCACTTGGCCCGAAATTCATCCGTTGATAAACGAATGGGACCTATGGTGGTCGTGCGCACTTTATTCACCCCAATAAAATTCATAGTCAATCCACGCATCGCATTAATGCTTGGTGCTCTAAAACGCAAATAGTAAAACCAAGCAGGTTGGTCTAAAGTGCAGATAATTCGGGCACTTCTGCCTTTGAAAAATTGATCCCACCATATAGAGCCTTCCCTTTTTTTAAAGGCATAGCCAGGCAGTAATACTCGGTCTATAAATCCTTTCATTATCGCAGGAACGCTGCCCCACCATACCGGATGTACCCAAACCAAATGATCCGCCCATTTCAATAATTCTTGCGCTTGAAGCAGATCGGGTTCTAGTTCTGTTCTCTTACGATATCCGAATTGTAAATTGGGATTGAACTCTAAATCTCTAATGGATAATAACTGAACGTCCGCACCACTTTTCTTTGCACCTCCTACATAAGCATTCGCAAGTGCACGGATGTAACTTTCAGGATCCGGGTGACCATCTATCACTAATATCTTTTTCGGCATGTCCTTCGTTTTATTCGATTGCTAGATTCGTAACATTTAATGGTACTAAACTAATCTAAGATCGACTATGTTTACAAGCCATTCCAGTTAAACAAGTGTTAAATGTCAACAATAAGAAAAACCACAAGAGCCAGAATCAATATTACCCAAACTAAAGAGAAGATTTTTCAGGTGATAGCTGATCACGAAGGCACTTCCAACTGGGTGCAAGATGTCAAAGCAGTTAATCTATTACAAGTAGGAGCGGAGGAGCCGAACGGAATCGGAGCGATAAGAGAGGTGCTGTTCAAACCTGCGCTTTGGACGGACATAAAAGAAGAGATCACCGCATTTGAAGCACCAACTTTCTACCAATACAAAATCGTTGAAGGCATGCCCGGCTTAGTGGATCACTTAGGCACCTGGTCATTGGCTGTAGAAGATAATGGAGACGTGACCGTGTCTTGGGAAGTCTTTTTCGAGTTTAAAACCTTGCATTGGTTCGCCCCATTCGTAGGCAACTTCGCCACTTCTTTTAATCAAGTGCAGCACAGAGCACTACGGTCTTTAAAAGCCTTTATAGAAGGTGGTGGTTCAGGGCAACTGACTTAGTAAATCATTTACTTTCTCCTTCTGAGCCATCGCCTGAAAAGAAATGGTCTTTGTTCGTAACTCTTGATATTCGATCAATGCAAGTGCGCGGGTCAAATAGGATTTTGCTTGTGAATGGCTATTGGACATCATCTTTTCAGCTAAGCTGATCAATAGATCACTGAGTTGCTGTAAATTATTCGCATCCCATCTGGGTCCTTCAATTTCTGCTTTCCAATTTTTTTCATCAGCTACCCAAGCTTCTAAGTCGAAGCCCAATGCATCAGTAGCATTACTTTGAATTTTTTTGAGTTCTTCCGCTGCGCTAGAGGTATCTATATCTATCCCCAGCGCATTGAAGATCAGCTTGCCCAGCACCTTACTCAAGGTCTCGATCTGGACCATCAAAATATCTTGTTTTAGCATACGGCTTTAATCGGTGGAAAACTACTGCTCTCTTAAAACAGGTAAAGTAGCCAGATCGGTTCCCTCATCATGACATTGACGGTAAGCTTTTGCTTGTAACTTGCCTTGCTCAGATAAGCCTAGTCTGAAATAAACCATACACTTATCATCTTCCGCATAATACTCTTCAACCATATAGCTATTGCCTTTTTCGTCGGTATCCGACTCGGATCCTAAGTAAAAATTAGGGTGTAAATGCGCCTCTCCTTTAAGTTCATAGACTTGTTTCCCTTTTAGTCCAGCGGTATAACTGTAAGCGATGGAGCTTTGATTGATCCGATCAATACGCATATTCAAAGCTACATCATCCATACTACCTCTCAATTTGAAAGTTTTACCCATTTCAGGTATTGTAGGAAAAACGTGTTCCGTACCAGATACCCGCATTTTATCACCCTCTAACTCGATCTCTTGATCGCCACCTTCATGTAAACGATCAATGAATGCTGCTGAATAAGCATCGGGTGTTTTGACCTTCAATAGCTTATTTCTCTTTTTGGGTTTTACTGCTTCTACTTCTTCTGTTTTTGCTTTTTCTCCCTTATTTACTTGCGCCCCATTATTGCTATTTGAGGAGTCGGAACCAGAACCACAAGCCGTGCCCATCAAGCCTAAAAACAAGATGGTCATAATGCTGATGAGTAGGTTGTATTTGATTTGCTTCATGATTTTTTTAATTTATTTGGGCGCGTGCCCGCCTGCGGCAGGTCACCGGGCTATCCGTTCTTATTAAGCGCACTGCC
>JAHDGT010000202.1 GCA_020631675.1 Bacteroidota bacterium | reverse complement strand
GGTGGCTACCTCTGGGCCGCCCCCGCAACAGGCGCACTCACTCGCCATGCAGCACACTTAATACCACTCCTATCCCTCGCACAGCACAATTTGAAAATGAGTCAATTTGAGAATTTGAAAATTAATCATACACGCTCTTAATCTCTAAAGAAGTAAGCGGCATAATATTCCCACACAGTAATTTTCAAATTGAACCTTCATCAGCACATTAATAAATTACCATGTCCACTACCCTAATCTTCGCCACAGGCAACCCTAATAAAGTATCAGAGATCAGCGCAATGCTCGATCGCAATGCGAGTCTACAGATCAAGAGCTTAGCCGATTTAAATTTTACGGAAGACATACCCGAACCCTTCGGCACCTTAGAAGAGAACGCTTTACACAAGGCCAGAACCATACATCAGTTATATCAGAAAAATTGCTTCGCGGAAGATACCGGCCTTGAAGTAGATGCATTAAATGGAGCGCCGGGTGTGTACACAGCCAGATACGCCGGTCCTGAAAAGGATCCTAATAAAAACATGGACAAACTCATTGAAAACTTGGCAAAACACACTGATCGTTCTGCTCAATTCAGAACAGTAATCGCCTTGATCTGGGAGGGGAAAGAATACTTATTCGAAGGAATTGTCAGAGGAAAAATACTAACCCAAAAAACGGGTAATGGCGGCTTTGGTTATGACCCCGTCTTTCAACCAGATGGAGATTCTCGCTCATTCGCACAATTCTCAAAAGCTGAAAAAAACGAAATCAGTCATAGAGCCATTGCAATGCAAAAAATAATTGACTTTTTACAAAATACGTTTGCATAACAGTGATGCTCAGTCCCTAACGATATGCCGCACAATTAAGTATATAAGCCTTCAAACACTACATTTTTCTATTGACAATCAATTGGTAACACTATTTTACCACACAAAATGCTTTTACCTTTATTCAATATAATATCTACTCTATTACAGTTGATTATCATAGCAAAATTAAGGTTTTAGTCAAGTTTCCGTCATTTCATAAAACACTCCGTAATAAATATTGATACAATCATATATTTGCGCTGCCAAATCATACAACGATCGCTAGTTAAAATACACTTTCAAATCACTCAAACTTCATCACAAATGCGATTTTTCATCCTACGGCTAATAGCATTCCTGCTTTTAGCCCCAAGCTTTGTTTGCGCCCAAAGCTTGATCTCACCAAAAGAAGCAGACGGCTTCTATCTTACGAATCCTGAAACTTTAGAGCTTTATTCCGAAGAGCTAAGCTTTGAACCGCATAGCATCAGCAGCTGTGCGTTCGACCAAAAGCATCAGGAAAGAATGATTTCTGACCCAGATTATCTGGATCAGCATGAGAAAACAGAAAACGCCATTTATCAAACCATAAAGAAAGCCATTGAAAAAAGGGCAGACTTGGCCAAAGATGGTTTATCGTACGACATCAGCAGGCGTCCTACGACTCCTTGTAAATCAGGTGGAGATTCAAATGTATTGACAATTCCTGTTGTTGTTCATGTTGTTCACTTATCTTCAGAATCCACGCCTGGTAGTGGAAGTTCTAATCCTACTGATGCACAGATCATACAAGGTATTCAAGACCTCAATGATGCTTTCAGAAATGTAGGTGCTTATGCCGCGGATGGACACAACTCCAATGCCTTAGTAGCCAGCGTTGATGTCGAGATTGAATTCTGTTTAGCACAACAAGATATTACTGGCGCTGCTTCAACAGGAATCACACGCCACTCTAGTGACACCTACTCAAACTTAGATGCGGATACGGAAGATCCTGCTATGCAAAGTTTTGTTGACGCAGCGAATAGCAGTGCTTATCCGGCTACGGATTATGTTAATATCTGGTTAGTGGATGAGATCTGTGTTCCTTCTTCTTCTTTAGGTTGCGGGGTTGCTGGTTACGCTACATTTCCGGGTACTCATGGGTCTGTTGAAAATGGCATTGTGAATGAAGCAAGTTTATTCGGTAGCTCAACGGATAACTCCAAAGTACACATTCACGAGTTCGGTCATTACTTTAGTTTATACCATCCTTGGGAAGGTGGCTGTACCGAAACGGATTGTTTAACAGGTGGGGACCGTGTATGCGATACACCTCCAGATGACAGCACCACTGGTGTAAGTTGCGGAAGTGCACAAAACACTTGTGCGAACGATGCGGCAATAGCTAACTCGCCATTCACTACAGACCAAGATGATCTATATGAAGCTTATATGGATTACTCTTTCCAAAGTTGTCAAAATACTTTTACACAAGGACAGAAAGATAGAATGCGAGCAGCTTTGATCGGGCCGAGAGCCAGCCTCTTAAGCTCTAATGGTTGTGTTCCTGTAACCGCTATTGAAGCTGGTATTGATGCGGTCAACGCACCGGGTATTCAAATTTGTGACAGTGCTTTTGACCCCGTGATCACGCTTTCGAATAACGGAACAGGCACGATCACCTCTGCTGATATTCTTGTTGAGCTAGATGGGGGTGTTCAGTATACCTTCTCTTGGACCGGCTCTTTAGCAGCTGGTGCTACAACAACAGTAACACTGACTTCTATTACAGGCCTATCAGCTGGAGCTCATACTTTCTATGCTCAGATAACTGATGTCAATGGATCCGGAGTTGATACCTATGACTATAATGACGAGTTCTGTGTGGAATTCGTATACAACACCCCTATAACAACATTACCAAGTTGTGAAGATACCGAAGGAGGTATATCCTCTACTTGGATCACTGAGAATGAGGATAACGCTCGCACCTTCGAAGATTTCACATTGAGTAACTGTGCTACTAACGGAACGAATGTAATTCAATTAGAAACCTGGCTTTCTAACCCAAGTAGCTCAACAACAGATGTGTTATACTCTCCGGTCATTGATTTGTCCGCCTACTCTTCGGCATCGCTAAGCTTTGACCTTTCTTATATCGAATCCTTTAGCAATGCCAATACTGTTTTAGATGTTGCTATTAGCGATGACTGCGGGCTAAGCTATACCTCTTCCTATAATGCAGGGGCTAGTGCTCTGGCGTCTGTAGGCGGGTTCCTCACCACATCATCTTGGGTTCCTAGTAGCTGTACCGATTGGAAAACTGTTACGGTTGATTTAAGTCCCTATTTAGGTTGTGTGATCAATACTCGTTTTCTGGCTAGTTCTGATACGGATTTCTGGGGACAGAACTTGTATTTAGACAACTTCTGTTTTGAAGGTACACTTTGTTCAAGTGCGACCAATACAAGTACAGACGCACAGACCATATGCACAACTGACGACTTGGTGCTTACGGCGGATGCCTCTAGCTTACGTCCTGATCAAGAAGTAGCTTGGTGGATCACAGTGGATGATCCCGCTTCCACTGCTAATACTGATAAAGATTTAATTGACGCTGCCATTACAACGGCGATCGGAAACGGATCCACGGTTGGGGCTGCTGCTGACAACATCTTTCAATCTACGACCGGCTCACCTGCCTCGAATACAGACATCAGCATCAATTGTGCTGGTTTAGATGATACAAAAACCTACTACGCTACTCCTTTTATAGCAGATGGGGTTCCTGAAAAATCTTGTTCTACCACATCTTCTGGTGGATTCAATTCGGATCAAGGTACTTATATAGCCTACCTACTGGGCACTGGTGGCATCAGCTGTCCACCAAATGCAGGTCAAACTGCCCCTGCAACTGATTTCACTGTTACAGTAAACGTCAATAGTGCGACAGGCGGCTCTCCTAGTGGTAATGTTCGAGTTTATATTAATAAGGATACCGACTGTTATGCTTGGGGAGGATCTTTCCCAAGTAAAAATGAACCTTGTGCGCCCCCCTGTTCAATCAGTCTAACTGCTGCGGAAATGGGTGCTTATGTAAGTGGTTATGATCCTCAAAATGGATTCTGTGTAACTGTATTAGATGCTAACTTCAGCAATCCTACAACTGTTTATGATTATACCGTAACGACAGAAATCACATATCCCGAAGTATCAGCTGGCGATTTATGGACAGCGAATGGCGAACCTTCTATCGCTTTTAATGACTGTTTCTACGGTAGTCCGATCAGCTTTACTTGTGCGTGTACATGCACCCCTCCTACTGTACAAACCGCTACATTGGAAGTTTGCGCGAATACAGACGGTACTGGTGATTTCACTTTAACAGACGCTGATGCAACGGTTGACCCTGCGGGTACAAGTACAGTAACTTACCATGCGTCCTTAGCTAATGCGAATGGGGATATGATGCCCCTATCTTCTCCATACAATGCAGCGAACGGAACAATCGTCTACGCAAGAGTTGAGGATCCATTAGATGGTACTTGTTATGATACCGCGGAAGTTACCTTAAATACTTTAGCAACTCCTAGTGCTACTGCCACTTCTTTAGAAGGCTGTGATGATGGGGATGGAACTATTGACTTCACGCTGACAGATGCGGATGCTACGGTTGATGCTGCTGGTACGAACACGGTTAGCTATCATGCCAATTCCGCTATGGCCACTTCGGGCATGTCGCCTTTATCTTCACCATATGCGAGTGCTACGGGATCCGTATGGGCAAGAGTGGAAGCCACTAATGGTTGCTTTTCAACGGTAGAAGTTACATTGACGGTCAATCCATTACCTACAGCTTCAGTTGCCACTTTAGAGGGCTGTGATGATGGTGATGGCACAATTGATTTCACCTTAACAGATGCGGATGCTACAGTTGACGCAGCTGGAACAAATACAGTTTCTTATCACGCCAATTCCGCTATGGCCACATCGGGCATGTCGCCTTTAAGTTCTCCTTATGCGAGTACATCTGGTTCTGTTTGGGCAAGAGTAGTAGATGGAAATGGCTGCTTCGCGACCAGTGAAGTCACCTTGACTGTAAACCCACTACCAACAGTTAGCAGCAGCAGTACAGACCCGACGGATTGTGGGGTGGACGATGGTACGATCACTTTAACTATTGGTGGAGCTACAGCTCCTTATGAATACAATATGAATGCAGGAGGTTGGTTGACCTATTCTACTGCTATAACTGGCTTAGCTGCTGGTACGTATAATTTCGATATTCGTGATGCGAATGGATGTACCTTAACGGCTGCGGCAAGTGAAGTCCTTTCCGCACCTTCTTCTCCTAGCTTCACAACGGAATCTAGTACAGATCCTACAAATTGCGGGGTGGATGATGGTACGATCACATTGGTGGCTACTGGAGGTTCTGGTACATATACTTATACGATCGACAATGGTACGCCACAATCCAATGCGACTGGTACTTTTACTGCTTTAGCTGCTGGTTCTTATACCATAAGCGTCAGTAATAGTGATGGTAGCTGTTCTGTTAGTGGAACGACTCAAGTATTAACAGCGCCTATAGCTCCTGTTATTGACACTGCAACAAGTACAGACCCGACTGACTGTGGTGTAGATGATGGTACGATCACCATCACCGCTTCGGCTGGCTCAGGCACCTATACTTATACGATCGACAATGGCACACCGCAATCTAATGCAACGGGTACTTTTACTGCTTTAGCTGCTGGCTCTTATACCATTAGTGTTAGTAATAGCGACGGGACTTGTGCTGTGAGTGGAACGACTCAAGTATTAACAGCGCCTATAGCACCTACTATTGACACTGAAGCAAGTACGGACCCTACAGACTGTAGCGTGGATGATGGTACGATAACGATCACCGCTTCCGCTGGATCAGGCACCTACACTTATACGATCGACAATGGCACACCGCAATCTAATACGACTGGTAGCTTCACCGCTTTAGCTGCGGGTTCTTATACCATAAGTGTTAGTAATAGTGATGGCACCTGTACTGTGAGTGGAACGACTCAAGTATTAACAGCTCCTTCTTCTCCAGCTATTGATAGTTCGGCAAGTACTGACCCGACGGAATGTGGCACAGATGACGGTACAATTACCATTACCGCTTCTGGCGGTTCAGGTACTTATACTTATACGATCGACAATGGTACACCACAGTCAAATGCTACAGGTACTTTCTCTGGCTTGGCGGCTGGTTCTTATACCGTTTCTGTTAGCAATAGTGATGGCTCATGTGCAGTAAGTGGTGCGAATGAAATACTTACAGCACCCATCTCACCTATTATAGATAGTGAGGCAAGTGTGGATGTTACAGATTGCGATGAGGATGATGGTATCATCTCTATTAGTGCGAGTGCTGGATCAGGTAGCTACACTTATACGATCGACAATGGCACACCCCAATCAAACAATACGGGTATCTTCACAGGATTAACAGGAGGTGCTTATACCATTACAGTTAGCAATAGCGATGGTACTTGTTCAGTGAGTGGAACAACTCAAATCATAGATGCTCCAACGGCGCCTATAATAGATAGCGAAGCAAGTACAGACCCTACAGATTGTAGTGTGGATGATGGTACAATTAGCATTTCCGCTTCTGCGGGTTCTGGCACTTATACCTATACCATTGACAATGGCACGCCACAGTCGAATGCAACAGGTAGCTTCACTGGTTTAGCAGCTGGTTCTTATACTATTACAGTAAGCAATAGTGATGGTACCTGTGTAGTCAATGGAACTACTCAAGTGCTTAGTGCGCCTTCCGCACCAGCTATAGATTTAGTAAGCAGTACGAGCTTAACAGATTGTAGCGTTGTTGATGGAAGCATCACCATTACCGCAAGTGGTGGTTCTGGTACTTATACTTACACTATTGATAATGGCACGCCGCAATCAAATAGCACAGGTGCATTTACTGGCTTAACAGCTGGTACATATACCATTTCTGTGAGTAATAGTGATGGAAGTTGTGTCGTAACTGGTGCGAATGAAGTTTTAACAGCTCCTGCTACTCCTGTAATTGATAGTGCGTCCGCTACTGATGTAACAGATTGTGGATTAACTGACGGTAGTATCACAGTCACCGCAAGTGGTGGTTCTGGTACATTTACTTATACGATCGACAATGGTACTGCCCAAACCAATAGTACGGGTGCATTTACGGGTCTATCTGCTGGCTCATATACTATTTCAGTGAGCAATAGTGATGGTACTTGTATCGTCAATGGCACTACTCAAGTGATCGCTGCGCCAAGTGCACCAACAATTGAGAGTGAAACCAGTACAGACCCAAGTGATTGTGGTATTGACGATGGAACCATCACCATTAGTGCAAGCGGTGGTTCTGGTACTTATACCTATACCATTGATAATGGTACACCTCAATCAAATGCGACAGGAAGCTTTACTGCTTTAGCGGCAGGATCTTATGTGGTTTCTGTTAGCAATAGTGATGGCACTTGTGTGATCAGTGGAAGTACTTTAGTTGTAAATACTCCAGCATCACCTACTATTGACAGTGCGTCAGGAACTGATGCGACCGCTTGTGATACTTCAGATGGTACGATCACAATTAGTGCGAGCGGTGGTTCTGGTACCTATATCTATACGATTGATAATGGTGCACCTATCGTCAACGCTTCTGGTAGCTTTACCGCTTTAGCACCCGGTACTTATACGGTCATGGTAAGCAATGCGGATGGATCATGTCCCGTCAATGGCACGCCTATCACTTTAAATGGTGATAGTTCTCCGATAATTGATCTAGTAACAAGTACAAACCCAACTGATTGTGGTGTGGATGATGGTACGATCAGCATCACTGCCTCTAGTGGATCCGGTAGTTTTGAATACAGCATTGATGGCGGAGCAACTTGGGAAAGTTCAAATAGCTTTTTTGGATTAGCTGCTGGCAGTTATGACATTATCGTACGTAATGATGATGGAGGTTGTAGCAGTAGCCTTAGCATTGAAGTACTAACCGCACCCACCGCACCTGTTATTGATGATGCAATTGG
>JAHDGT010000201.1 GCA_020631675.1 Bacteroidota bacterium | reverse complement strand
AGCCATTTTTATGCCTGCCAGCGAAGCAGCGAACAACTGCCGAATTGGAACGGATAGCCCGGTACCCTGCCGCAGGCGGGTATGCGCCCTGATTATAGAACAATAACAACATCATCAATAGAAGATATGTACACGATCAAAGTGAAGTTTGAAAACCCGGAGGATCGTTTTGATCATACGGAGCCGGATCACGAGCATCATGAGGAGATGGATCGGGTGGATCATGAGGATGGCACTACTACCATTCGCGTGCAGCCCGGGCGTACTTTGCTGGAGGCCGCGGTGATCAATAATTTTCATCTGAACCACAACTGTGGGGCGGTTTGTGCTTGTACCACCTGTCACATTTACTTGGAAGAAGGGGAGGAGCATGTAGTGGAAATTAGTGATAAAGAGGAGGATTATGTAGATCGAGCGCGTATGCCTAAATTGGAATCGCGATTGGGTTGCCAGTGTGAGCTTTTAGAAGGTAGTGGTACACTTGAAATGACCATTCCGGATCAGAGCGACATTATTGGGCATGAGCATTAATTATAGACATAAGATTTAAGACGTAAGACATAAGATATCGTGCCCGACGCCGAATCTTTTAAGTTTTCGGTCGTTTGCGATTTTATTTTTTACTACTTAATTTATAGAAAAGAACAACTATGAGTTTTTCAATGGAAGAGCCGCCTATCAACTGGTCGGATTATGAGGATATCGCGATCGGCTTGTACGAACGCTTTGGTGCGGAGTTCACCGAGGGTAAGATCTACCGCATTCGTTTTACGGATCTAATTGATTGGGTATTGGCGATCCCTAATTTTGAAGGGAAGCGCGAAGAATGTAATGAGGGGCACTTAGAGCAGATCCAAGCGGCTTGGGTCTACGAGTGGCGAGACAGTCATAATGATTGATCAGCCCATAATACAAAAATATGGGTGATAAAATAGGGCAGTAGAATACGATTTATTCTATTGCCCTATTTTTTGTTTATCGATTATTCGTAGAACTTCTTATGATCTTTGTGCTATCAAGCTGTATGTCTCGCCGATGATCTCCTGCTAATTCTAAGGCTATTGTTGCTTTGGTTTTAGTAGGATGCAAGCTGGCTAGTAGTAATAAGTTGACAATGCCAAGTCCTAAGATGTAATAATTTCCACTCAATAGAAAAAAGGTGATGCAAGCCAATGAAGGACCTTCAATGAGTGCGTAATTAACAATACTGGCAGAGCGATAAACCTCTATTTTCTCATCCAGCGTGTTTTTGGTTTTCGCTCCTTCTAAAATTTTAGGTCCGATAAAGCGGGAAACGAATAGACAGGCTATTGAGAGTCCTAAAGCCAGATATAGAAATAACTGACTTTGATCGGGATCAAAAGAATCCCCCACACTACCACTATTGACTAGGAAAACGGATATACCCAAAAATAGAAAGACACCCATACACAATGCGCCGTGAAGAATTTTTAACTGGGTGAAGAAACCGCCTACCGTATTTAAATCGATTTGTTGCTTTGCCATTTGTAAGGAGGTGTTATATTCGAGCTGAATTAGGAACCATAAGTTATGAAAGATAATAATTTCTCCGCTAAATGTCGCCTTTGCTCAAAAGAAGTCGCTGCTAATCAGATGCTGAGACATGTGAAGGCGCATTTGAAAAAAGCGAGCACAGCCGATCTTACTAAGCCTGCTTATTTATTGAAGATTGAAGCAAAATATGCGCCTCATTATCTCTATATTTTGGTGAGTGGGGATATGGCTTTATATGAGCTGGATGATTTCTTAAAGGCTATTTGGTTGGATTGCTGCGGGCATATGAGTGGCTTTAACTTGCCGGGAAGAAGAACGAACAATAAACTTGATGAAGATGATTTCGGTGGACTGAGTATGAATTTGACCGCTGGGGAAATTTTCTCATTAGAGAAAAAACTGGATTACCAATATGACTATGGGTCTACCACGCATTTGAGTATATCGAGTAAAGAGCAATATAAGGTCAAGTTTCCCAACAGAGGAAGGGGCATACTTCTTTTGGCTAGAAATGAAGCTCCTGTATTCGACTGTGGTACTTGCGGAAACGAAGCTGAGGTGAAAACGGGTGGTTTTTGTTTAGAGTGCAATTATGATGGGAAATCTCCTTTTGTTTGTGCGAGTTGTATTCCTGAACATAAATGTGAAGAATACGGTGATACTCCGTTTACTATAACTAACTCACCCAGAATGGGTGTTTGTGCCTATGATGGTAATATGGATAATGATAGTTTTAAAGTGATAGCCCTGCCGGGCTTAGAGCAATAATGGTTAAAATGTAATTGTATAAACTACTGCAATAAAAAAGCCCATAAACCAAAGTGGTTTATGGGCTTTTTAGTTCGGCGAGTCAAGAAGTCTCTCTACTCGAGTCTCACGTCTTGAGTCTGCTAATTCGCGACCACATTAATGATCTTACCCGGCACATAAACGAATTTACGCAAGGTCTTACCGTCCGTCCACTGTTTAACGATATCATTACCCATGACGACCGCCTCCACAGCAGCTTTATCCGCATCTAAAGCAATGCTGATCTTGGTACGCACCTTGCCATTGATTTGAATGGGGTACTCCTTGCTGTTCTCTACCAAGTATTGCTCATCATGCGTAGGGAAGTCACTGTGGTGAACAGAGCCACTTTCGCCAACTGCTCGCCACAATTCTTCTGTAACGAAAGGCGCGAATGGTGCTAACAAGGCTACCATAGGCTTCAAGATCGCCCGTTTGTTACACTTCTTTTCGGTCAAGGCATTGGTGGCTTCCATGAACGCGCTCACACAAGTGTTGAAGCCCATACGGTCAATGTCTTCATTCACCTTTTTAATGGTCTTGTGCAAGATCTTCATCTCATCAGCTGTAGGTGTAGCATCGTCCAAATTCGCTTGCCCGTTCTCATCAAAACGGAACAAGTTCCAGAAGCGGCGCAAGAATTTTGATACCCCGCTGATCCCTTGCGTATTCCACGGCTTGCCTTGGTCAATAGGACCCAAGAACATCTCGAACATGCGCAAGCAATCCGCACCATATTGATTCACAATATCATCCGGGTTCACCACATTGAACTTGCTCTTACTCATCTTCTCCACAGCTGAGCCACAGATGTACTGTCCGTCTTCCAAAATGAATTCGGCATCATTGTATTCAGCCCGCCAAGCTTTGAAGCGTTCCGTATCCATCACCAAGCCATCCACGAAGTTCACATCCACATGCAAAGGGGTTACCTCATGCTCGCCGATCAAGCCGTGAGATACAAAAGTATTCGTACCCTTTTTACGGTAAACAAAGCGACTCATTCCTTGGATCATGCCCTGATTCACCAAACGCTTGAAGGGCTCTTTCTGACTTACCCAGCCACGGTCGAACATAAACTTCTGCCAAGTACGAGAATACAACAAATGCCCTACGGCATGCTCCGTACCGCCAATGTACAAATCCACATTCTGCCAGTATTGCTCCGCTTTTTCGTCTACGAAACGATCATTGCATTGCGGACTCATATAGCGCAAAAAGTACCAGCTACTGCCCGCATAACCCGGCATGGTGTCCGTCTCTCTTTTACCATCAGGCGTATTCACCCAATCGGTCAAAGCCGCCAATGGACCATCTCCTGATCCGGTAGGTTTGTAGCTGCTCACCTCGGGCAAAGTCAAGGGCAAATCACCAGAACCTAAGGCATAAGGCATTTCATCACGGTAAACGATCGGGAAAGGCTCTCCCCAATAACGCTGTCTACTATAGCCTGCATCGCGCAATCTGTAGTTCACCTTACCCGTACCAATGCCCTTTTCCTCCACGGCATTGATCGCCGCTTTGATCGCGTCAGGCACTTCCATGCCATCCATAAAACCAGAGTTGATCATAATGCCCAACTTATCTGATTTGGTCGCACCAGGGTATTTAGATTTATCAATGATGTCAACGATCGGAATATCAAAATGCTGTGCGAACACCTCATCGCGGTCGTCATCACTCGGTACCGCCATAATAGCACCCGTACCATATCCGATCAAAACGTACTCGCTAATGTAAATGGGTACTTTTTCTCCTGAAAATGGATGAACGGCATAAGCACCCGTGAAAGCACCCGTCACCTTCTTCTCCATTTGTCGCTCACGATCCGTACGCGCCTTCACATAAGAAACGTACCCCTCCACTTCTTGTTTTTGTTCGGCACTGGTCACCTCTGCTACCAAGTCATGCTCTGGCGCCAATACCATGAAAGTCACCCCATAAATGGTATCCGGGCGAGTGGTAAAGACCTCGAATTTCTTATCCGTATCCGCGATATCGAACCATACACTTGCCCCTTCAGATCTACCGATCCAATTGCGCTGCATTTCCTTCATCGCATCACTCCAATCCAAATCGTCCAAATCATCCAACAAACGATCCGCGTAAGCCGTCGTACGCAAGAACCACTGGCGCATCAAGCGGCGTTCAACCGGGTGTCCGCCACGTTCAGAAACGCCTTCTTTCACCTCATCATTCGCCAAAACAGTTCCCAAAGCCTCGCACCAATTCACGCTGGCATGACTCAAATAGGCCAATCTGAAATTCATCAAGACTTTTTGCTGTTCCGCCTCACTCATCGCATTCCAATCCTCCGCACTGAAGTCGGCCACTTCCTCTCCACCAGCACCATCAGCCGCATTGGATCCACCCGCACGGAAAGCCGCCTCCAAAGTGTCTATTGGTTCCGCTTTTTGGGTGCTTTTGTTATACCAGCAAGCAAACAACTGCAAGAAGATCCACTGCGTCCATTTGTAATAATCCGGGTCGCAAGTTTTCACTTCCCGATCCCAATCATAATCAAAACCCAAGCGGTTCAACTGCCCCTTAAAAGTCTTAATATTCTGCTTCGTGGTCACGTCCGGGTGTAAACCCTGCTGGATCGCATACTGCTCGGCAGGCAAACCAAAGGCATCAAAACCCATCGGGTGCAACACATTAAAACCTTTCATGCGCTTATAGCGCGAATAAATATCAGAAGCGATATAGCCCAATGGATGCCCCACATGTAAACCCGCCCCAGAAGGGTAGGGGAACATATCCAGCACGTAAAACTTAGGCTTATCACTACCATTAGACACCTTATAAGTGCCGTTCTCTTGCCAAAATTGCTGCCATTTCTGTTCAATGGCGGAGAAATTATATTCCATGTTCATCTACATTTCAGGTCGCGAAAATACAGTTCTCGACCGATATTATGTTTGAATTCGTGTTTTGATGATTCTGATTTTTTGTAGGGCGCATGCCCGCAATAAAAAGGGGGAGCAATCTGTCGTGGATTATATTGTCCGTACGGCACAGGAGACGCCCGTGTAGGACGTCTCTACGGGTTTAACCCCTTTTTACTGCGGTCACCGGGCTATCCGTTCAAATTCAGCCCCTGCCTGCTGCTGTTTGGCAGGCGTAAAAATGGCTACCTTCGGGCCGCCTTTTTACACCGCCAAACAGGGCGCATTCAGCGGCTTCATAACCACTCCTATCCCTTGCGCACGCGAATTTTGAATGTCGAATGTTGAATGCTCGAATGATGAATTTTGAATGAATCCGGGATCGCAATATTGCCCCACAGATTCATGATCAAACCCCAAATCCGTAGAGGCGTCGATTCATCGCGCCTCCTGTCGAGCAGATAAAACCCAAATCCGTAGAGGCGTCGATTCATCGCGCCTCCTGTCGAGCAGATAAAACCCAAATCCGTAGAGACCCGATTCATCGCGCCTCCCGTCGAGCAGATAAAACCAACAAAAAATCAAAAGAAAAAGCATACCACCTCAGGTAATAGGTGGTACAGGTATTAGCCAGACCTCTAGCCTGGCAGGAGTAATGCCAATAAGGCCCTCCAAGAATTTGTATGTGTATAAACTTGCATCATTTTCAGAACAAACATAAATCAGATCAGATAAAGTTCCAAGCAATACAATAAATAATGTAGGGGCGACCCTTGTGGTCGCCCGATCTTAACAAGGAATAAGGAATGTTTGTCGGTAATTCATCTTTGCAATCGCCCAATTTCAAGTCATCCTGAACTATACACTAAGATAAATTTGGTGCATTTTTTGATTTGTAAATCACGTCTAAATAGGCAAGTTTCAGGCTAATGTTCGCTAGTGTTTTCAAGTGGAAATTATCTGAAAATAGACTTACTTTTGCATGAGTTAATTCAAAGTTTTTCATCTGAACCGCGCCCAAGTGCTTGATTTTGGAGATGAAGCTCTTTTTGAGTTTCATACTTGAAAAGTACGGGACGAAAAAAAGCTGAAATATACAAGATCAATGACTTGGGGGTAAGGTCGAGGAAATAACTTTGGACTAACTCAAATAAAAAACAAGCAATGCACACTGAAATGGTAGCAACCCAATATAAACTATCAGATCGGATCACCAATCTGAAGGAGTCCGCCACTTTAATGATGGCGGCTAAAGCCCGTGAATTAGAAGCACAGGGCAAAAAGATCATCAAGCTCAGCTTAGGCGAGCCGGATTTTGATACGCCTGAACACATAAAAGTAGCGGCGAAACAAGCGATCGACGATAATCATACGCACTATACCCCAGTTTCGGGTTATTTAGATGTACGTCAAGCCATTTGCGAGAAATTCAAGCGCGATAATGGTCTGGATTTCACACCTAATCAGATCGTTATCTCCACAGGTGCGAAGCAATCCATCGCTAATGTGGTCATGTGTACGGTCAATCCTGGGGATGAGGTGATCTTACCCATTCCTTATTGGGTGAGCTATGCCGCACAGATCGAGTTGGCAGAAGGAAAGTTGGTAGAGGTACCTACGTCTATGGAAA
The DNA here is from genome assembly GCA_020631675.1 of Bacteroidota bacterium. Lineage (GTDB taxonomy): Bacteria > Bacteroidota > Bacteroidia > Chitinophagales > UBA2359 > JAHDGT01. The sequence continues at coordinate 1,062 of JAHDGT010000201.1, read as the reverse complement.
ACGATTTCAAACTGACGCCTGAGCAGTTAGAAGCGGCGATCACACCAAAGACGCGTTTGTTCATTTTCTCTTCTCCATGTAACCCGACAGGTTCGGTCTATACCAAAGAAGAATTAAAGGCTTTAGCGGACGTGTTCGCGAAGTACCCTGATGTTTACATCGTTGCGGATGAGATTTATGAGCACATCAATTTCACAGGTAAGCATGCGAGCATGGCCCAGTTTGAAAATGTGCGCGACCGCGTAATCACTGTCAATGGTTTGAGCAAAGGCTTTGCCATGACAGGCTGGCGTTTAGGCTATATCGGTGCACCTTTACCGATCGCCAAGGCTTGTAACAAAATGCAAGGGCAGTTCACCTCTGCTACATGTTCCATTACGCAAAAAGCAGCGATCGCGGCTTTAACAGGGGATCTTTCGCCTTCTCTTGCTATGCGTGAAGAGTTTTTACGTCGTAGAGGGATCATCTTGGATCTATTAAAAGACATACCTGGCATTGAAGCGAACTGCCCGGAAGGTGCCTTCTATGTGTTCCCTGACTTTAGTTATTATGTGGGCAAGCAAAGACCTAATGGAGAAGTGATCAACACGATCGATGAATTGTGTTTTTACATCTTAGAAGATGCCTGTGTAGCCTTAGTAATGGGTAGTGCTTTTGGCGATGCCGACTGTATGCGCATTTCTTATGCGACCAGCGAAGAGAATATTCGCGAGTCTATGCGCAGAATGAAAGAAAGCTTGGCTAAGCTGGCTTGATTTGAGTATGAATACGACAAAGAGCCGCAAGCTTGATTACATTAATACGTGGTCAAGCTTGCGGCTTGTTTTTGTATGTAATGGCAAATTAATTTAAGCTTTATATCTTTGCTTTCGTGATGCTTGTGAGGTATTTTATCTTGTCCTTGATTAGATACAGCTTAAGTATTGACACTTGGATGAATTAAGCGTACTCTAAAGAGTATTGACTACATGAATATTGCAGCCTTTGCAAGAAGTCTTACGTCTTACGTCTTACGTCTTATGTCTTCTTATTTTAACCCTCTCTGATCTGCTTGTTTATGAG
>JAHDGT010000631.1 GCA_020631675.1 Bacteroidota bacterium | reverse complement strand
ACTTGATTTAATTAAATCAATAGGTGAAATTTGTAGTATGCGCTTAAGAACCTTACTAGAACCATTCCTACTTATTCTCGTTATTGGATTGACGACCATTTACTCCTCTTGTAATCGAGATAATCCAATAAATAGCATGGCTGATTCTAAAGAAAAAACCTTCTCTTGCGAACCGGAAGAAGGCGTCTGTAAACCCTCGGAAAGTGCGGGCATAGAAGAGATTCAAATAGATCCCGCAAGCAGCAAGCGGAAGGTGAAAATGATCTACTATACGGACCCCATCTGCTCTGCCTGCTGGGCGATCGAACCACAACTGAGAAAATTCAAATTGGAGTATGGCGAGTATGTGGACATAGCATATAGAATGGGCGGATTGCTACCCGGCTGGGAAGGTTTTGCCGATAAAGGAAACGGAATCAGCAAACCCGCTGATGTGTCTCATCATTGGGATGAAGTAGGGCAACATACGGGCATGAGCATTGATGGCGACATTTGGTTAGAAGACCCTTTAGATTCTTCTTTCCCGCCTTCGATCGCTTTTAAGGCGGCACAAAACCAAGGGGAAGAACTTGCCTTGCGCTTTTTGCGCAAAATGCGAGAACAACTTTTTTTGAAAAAGCAAAACATTTCCAAGGTGGAAGTTTTGGTCAGGGTGCTAAATGCTTGTGGTGGAAATGAAAAGCAGTTTGTTGCGGACTATAACAGAGAATCTACTAAACAACTTTTCTACGACGAAATGCGACAAATGGAGAAATATGGCGTGCATGGTTTTCCTACTTTCATCTTTCTGAGTGAAGGCGGGAAAGGCTTTAAAATCTCAGGCATGAGCAGCTATGAGCATTACGTTCAAGCTTTAGAAAGTGCTTATGGAGATGCACTGGTGCCTAAAAAGATCACCTATTCCGCATTAGAACTATTAGCGGAATACAAGTACTTAGCCACCAAAGAGATCGCTGTTGCCTTATCTCAAGATGAAAGTACCACCCATGATCAATTGCTTGAACTGACCGCTAATGGTAAGGTCAAAAGGGATCCTCAGAAATTCGGCGATTTTTGGCGGTATAGAGGTCGGTAGTACTATATGCGAAAAGTCGTGCTACAAGACTTTGACGTTTATTTACCAAAGATAATGCAGCACGGCTTTTTGGTGGATGGACTTGTTTAGGTCTTTTTCCCGGCTAGTTATCAGGGCGTGCCCCTGTAGGCAAAAGCCTGCGCCAGCAACAAGCAAAAGAATCGGCACACAGCACGAAAGTCTCTCTACTCGAGTCTCGTGTCT
>JAHDGT010000630.1 GCA_020631675.1 Bacteroidota bacterium | reverse complement strand
CCCCATGCCATCAAAACACTCCATATCTCAAAATGATATAGCGCAGATTCTCAAGTCGGTACGAAGGGAGTTACCTGCTTTGGAGGCTTATAGATTAGAAGTCTTGAATAGGTTCTGGGGGAGTGCCGTATTGGGAGTTATTATAAGTGGACTTTGCTTATGGATGAGCATCTATTACCTCACTCCTATCCCATTTTTTTTAGGTCTTATTGTATCTGGTTTGATCTATGGTGTGGTCTTCGAATTTGCTCGTAAACGCTATACAAGCCGCTATAAGAAATTGGTATTCACGAAGGTCATTCAACGCTTTTCTTCGAATTTGACTTACCAGCCAGAACAGGAGCTGCCACAAGCGATTTTTCAGAATACCATGATCTTTCAGCATTGTGATTGGTATAAAAGTGAGGATCTGGTACTTGGCACTTGGAATAGTGTGGATGTGCTCTTTGCACAGGTTTTTGCTACGGTACGCAAAGGGAAGAGAAGAGGAAATCCGCATGGTACATTCAGAGGTATATTCTTCAGGGGCGATTTTCATAAAAACTTTCAAGGTCGCACTTTCATTTACCCGAAGAAGCACTGGGAGATTCGTGATTCGTTCTTAAGGGAACTGAAACGTATTAATGAGATAGAAGGAAGCTATGCGGGTGAAGAACGAGTATACTTGGAGAATGTAGATTTTGAAAAGTATTTCTCTACTTATGGTTCTGACCCCATTGAGACGCGATACATCCTTTCTACCAGCTTAATGAACAGATTGGTGCTGTTAAGGCGTAAATTCGGTCATCCGATTTTTTTATCTTTCATTGACTCAAAGGTTTTTGTCTTGATCAGCTGGAAGGCGGATTTTATTGATACGGCCATTGATGTGTTCAAAGCTGCGGATAGCATGGACTATATTCCTGATTTTTTGGAGGAGCTTCAGTTGATCTTAAACATCGTTGACGAGCTGAATTTGAATACGCGGATTTGGAGCAAACGATGAGTTCAATTTGAAAATTTGGCAATGAGACAATTTGAAAATGGATATGTGCATCCCTATCATTTTCAAATTTTCAAATTGGTAATTGACACATTGTACCTGCCCTTGTGCGAGGGATAGGAGTGGTAATGAGCGGGACGAATGCGCCCTGTTTGGCGGTGTAAAAAGGCGGCCCAGAGGTAGCCATTTTTACACCTGCCAAACAGCAGCAGGCGGCACGGGAATTTTAACGGATAGCCCGGTGCCCGCAGTGAAAGGCTGACGCCTTTAGACATAAGATTCAAGACGTAAGACATAAG
>JAHDGT010000200.1 GCA_020631675.1 Bacteroidota bacterium | reverse complement strand
TAACGTACCCACTCACTAAGCGAATTAAAGCTAATGTGACTGCTGCAATTTAAGATTTCTTTAAAATCGGCAGGGGCATATGCCGCTGCATAAGTATGTGCTTTGCAATGCATTTCTTCCACACACAAAAGTGCCTCATGCAAGGAGCTGGCTGTAGCGCCATCCACATATTCTCTAAGCATATCAAATACTGGCCAGCTCGCGAATCCCTTAAAAGCCAGTATTATTTTCACGCCGGCTTCTCGCTGTACTTTAGCGATCAATTCTAAATTTTTACGCAATGCGGCTTCCTCAATAATGTAAGCAGGAGAGGGGATGTCTAAGCTTCGGAATATATCGATTCTATTCATCGAAAAATGCTAATGTGCTGATTTAAAATTGTGTTGATTCGTATATGTTGGGCGCATGCCCGCCTGCGGCAGGTCACCGGGCTATCCACTAAATTCGGCAACCCCATAAGCTTTTCGCTGGCAGGGCTGGCGGTGGCTACCTCTGGGCCGCCCCGCCAGCCCGCCGCTCAATAGCTTATGGGGCTACCTCATACCGCTCCTATCCCTTGCGCAAGTGCGTCGCTAATAGTTTCAATGCATCCCCATCCACAACATGCCCACCTTCAAAATGGTGGAATGTTACAGCTATGTTTTTTGCTGTGAAATCTGCTTTCTGTTGGGCAATATGTTCCGCATTAATAAAGGGATCCTGATCGCCCATTACGATGTGAATTTCTGCTCGGTCTAAAAAGAAATGCAGTCGCTCAAGAGGGATGTCGTGAGCTAATGTGCCGCCCCATAAAACCAAATGCTGTATGGGTACATTTGTATGGCAAGCCCATCTGCTCGCGGTAGCACAACCCTGAGAAAACCCAAAAGCGACATTGACCCTATCATTAGCTAAGGTATCGGGATGGGTATTCGCATAAGCTTGATCCAAAAATTGGGTGTAATCCTGTATTTCTTCTTCTCGCAACGCTTTGGTCATCCAGCTAGAGACCACCTCTCCATAAAAGCCTTTTCGGTAAAATCTGGATAGCCCTTCAGGGGCTACCACATGATGTACTGATGGGTTCAATACCTCGAAAGCACTTTGTATGGCTTTTGCCGTATGCGCATAACCATGACATGCCATCCAACTGAATTCATGCTGGGTATTTAAAGCTTGGTTTTCGTAGAAACGCGCAATGCGTTCTATTCTAATGCGGTGCTCTTTCATTGATTCATCTCTTCTCGCTGCTTGGCAGCTTCACTTAGCATCCCTTCTGTGTAGCAAGTGCGACATCTGGCTTCGTAAGCGTCTTTTTCTCCTAAAAGCACTTTGTCTTTACTGGCTGTTTTTCTGAAAGAGTGGGAGGCCAAACTACCACAGCTCATACAAATGGCATGCAGCTTAGTGATGTAATCCGCCATTGCTAATAAAGCGGGCATCGGTCCAAAAGGTTTTCCTTGAAAATCCATATCCAAACCAGCTACAATGACACGTACACCATTTCTGGCCAACTGCTCACAAACAGAGGGTAGCTCATCATCAAAAAACTGGGCTTCATCCACACCAACCACCTCAACATTTTCACTTAGTAGTAAGAGCGAGCTGCTGTGACTGACAGGTGTAGAACTGATCGCATTGTCATTATGGGAAACTATATCCTCTTCGCTATAACGGGTATCGATCATCGGCTTGAAAATACTTACTTTCTGCTCTGCTATTTCAGCTCTTTTCAAACGACGGATCAGTTCTTCGGTCTTTCCAGAAAACATGGAGCCGCAAACAACTTCGATCCAACCTTTCCGGGCTTGTGGTTCTATGAACATAATGAGTACCTAGCTTTACAAATTACTGCCGCTAAAGTATCACATTTATCTATAAACCTGAATGATTGCTATTTTTAGTAACCATTATGTAATACCTGGGTCATCAATAACGTTAATTTGCATGAAAAAGACTTATATTTGGAGAGTACAGACTACTGTTCTATATTTAGCACTTTAGCTCGTACTAATAAATTGATGTCGATACTTACACTACCACCCTAGTAAGTAAAGCATCACGTACAATTACCTCTTGGATATGGATAATCAATCCCTAAAAAAGTTAGCCCTGGTTATTGAAAAGGTTAACTACTTGTTCAAAAGTATTAAGGCCAACAGACATAGTTCTAATGAGTTAGAAGTTCAACTATTGAAACAATATGTGATCGAGTTATACGATCGCGTTGTGGAAATGGAACAAAGTACGGGCGCAAATGGTACCCCTACGCCCTCTTTAGAATCTATCGCAGCGGCTACAGGTGCCTTAGGTTTGTCGACAGACTTAGAAATGCCGGCAATTCCTGAGCCTATCGCGGAAGTCGTTCCACCTCCACCACCGCCAGTAGTAGTGGAAGAAGTTGTTCCTCCGCCTCCAGTACCAGAACCAGAGCCTGTTAGCATACCAGAACCGGAGCCAATTCCTGTTCCTGAGCCGGTCATTGAATATGTCCCTCCTGTGGTAGAAGAAGCGCCTGCTGTTGTTGAAAATGCCTTCGATGCAGCCAGAGATCGTGTTAATGAAATGCAAGCGGAAGCTAATAATATAGTTAACGATCCTCCTCCAGTGCGTACTCAAATTCTTGACGATCTGATCGTTCGAGAAGAACCCATTGCTCCTGTTACGCCGCCACCAGCACCAAGCCCTGCACCTGTTTATGATGATGCGGATGCAACAGTTGCGATGAATGTGAACGATATGCTGTCTCGCCAATCCCAGACCCCAAGCGGAAATGGGTCAACAGGCGGGGGCGGTGATGCTTTTGACATCAGCTTCAACTCTCGTTTTGCTTATGTCAATCAACTTTTTGGTGGCGATGATAAAGCCTACGAAAAAGCAATTCATGATTTAAGTCAGAGTGAAGGCTATATCGAAGCATTAACCTATATCAATCTTAATTTAAGACACGACTATAAGTGGCAAGATGGTGATGCTACGGTTAAGGAGTTCTTAGATATGATCAAAGGCCGCTTCTTAGGCTGATCACTTAAATAGTTACAATAATTCATTGTGGTTTTTTGCCACAAACTGCTATCCCTTTAGGCAGCTGTTCTTTGAATGGCTGCCTATTTTTTTGCCATTTTGAAGCTGTAAGAACAGCTTCGTTTGTGCTGTGTTTTTACGCTATAGGTCGATTAATTTTATGCTTGAGTTCAGAAAAGAACTACTACACGCAACATAAAATAATCGCTATGACGCATTACCTCAACTTTTTGAAAACCGCACTACTGCTTTTTGCAGTTTGCTGTTATTCGTTCATTGCTTATGCGCAACCCTATACGGATTATTTAGGGGCAGGGCACATGAATGGAATAACGATCAGTAGTAGCAATGGCGGAACCTCCGCCAATAATGTGGCCAATGCCGTAGGATTGAATCCTACGGAAGAAGATGCTTCCCGATTCTTAGCCCAGGCTAGTTTCGGTGCCAATTATGAAACCATACAGGATGTGGTCAATATTGGTATTGAAGCTTGGGTGGACCAGCAGCTTTTAATGCCTCCGACTTATCTCACTCCAATTGCGCAAAGCTTTTATGATGGACAAGTGGCCAATGGAACGATCAATCCGGCCATTGAAGACTATTTCGGGTCTGACCAAGCTACTGCGGCTTATATGCAGATCATAATGACCAGTCCTGACCAACTGAGGCATAGAGTTGCCTACGCACTTAGTCAATTGTGGGTGGTGTCTGGTATGGAGGAAGAACTCTCAGGCAATGGCTTTGCCATTAGTGATTACTATGATCTTTTGGTCGCTAATGCATTCGGCAATTATCGCGACATCATGTCAGAAATGACATTGAGTGTTCAAATGGGGCATTACCTCAGTCATTTGAACAACCCCAAAGCTGACCCGGATGAAAACATTCATCCCGATGAGAATTATGCACGTGAGATCATGCAGCTCTTCACTATTGGACTACACGAATTGAATATGAATGGCACCTATCAGCTGGATGCGAGTGGCGATCTGATTCCGACTTACGATAATAACGACATCAAGGAGTTCGCACAAGTGTTTACGGGGCTTGGCGGATCGGTTCCTAGTGTGTACAACCCAGAGGGGGAAGTAGAGTTCTACAGTGATATTTATGATATAGACATGACCGCACCAATGATCATGTACGAGGAGTTTCATGATGAAAGCTCGAAAATTTTATTAAACGGGACAGTACTACCTGCCGGACAAACGGGTATGCAGGATATTAATGATGCTCTTGACCATTTATTCAATCACCCCAATGTTGCTCCCTTTGTTTCTCATAAGTTGATCCAGCGATTGGTCACTTCAAATCCGTCGCCTGATTATATAGAGCGTGTTGCGAATGTATTCGCGGATAATGGCATGGGGGTAAGAGGAGATATGCAAGCGGTGGTCAAGGCCATCCTAATGGATCAAGAGGCTAGACGCTGCGCGCAAAGAAGCAATCCGACCAATGGATTATTGGTAGAACCCTTATTGCGACGAACGAGATTTTTGAAGGCATTCGACCCCTACAATGATCAGAACGTATTTTATGACGACTCCTATTGGTTCTGGGAAGATACCCGACAAATGGTATTCCATGCCCCCACAGTATTCAACTTCTACAAACCAGGTTATATGCCACCAGGACCAATTGGCACAGCTGGTTTGACCGCACCTGAATTTGAAATCATGTATTCAGCTACTGCTATCGGCTACATCAATCAGGCTTATGCCTGGACTTGGTGGGAGTACCCTATAGGCGCAGCAATAGGAGAAGAAGAAATAGAAACCTTCTTAGATTTTACAGATGAAGAAGCTTTGATCGACAATCATGAAGCTTTGATGGATCGCTTGGACTTGCTCTTGTGTCATGGCAATATGACCGCTTTTACCCGCAATAATATCATTAGTGCATTGAATGCGATCGATCAACCGTGGAATGAAGAAGACAAAGTGACCCTTGCGGTTTATCTCACCTTGATGTCGCCCGATTATGTCATTTTGAAATGACGCTCAATTCTCTTTTCACTCATTACAAAAAATGACAAATCACCATGGCAAAACGTAAAATGTCTCGTCGCAACTTTATGAAAAACACCGCTTGTGCGGGCTTAGGAGTTGCCACTTTCTATAATTCCTTTTTTAACCTACAAATGGCAAATGCCGCAGCGGCAGGCAGTATCATTCCACCTTCAGATTATAAGGCATTGGTCTGTGTGCTGATGTCAGGTGGAAATGATTCTCATAATATGCTCGCTCCATTGGAAGCATCAGAGTATGCGAACTACAGTACGGTTAGAACAAATATGGCCATTCCAAGTGCTAATTTCCTGCCCATTACGGCTGCTTCACAAGGAGGTAAGTCTTATGGCATACATCCGTCAATGAGTGGTATTCACAGTTTATATACTTCTGGTAATGCTGCCTTCATTGCCAATGTAGGCACACTGATCGAACCCGTAACGAAGGCAGATGTACAAGCGGAAATTGCAAATGTGCCACTGGGTTTATTCTCACATTCGGATCAGGTGATGCATTGGCAAACTTCTATTCCACAAGAAAGAAGCATAGTGGGTTGGGGTGGGCGAATGTCGGACTTGCTAAAGAGTATGAACGAGAATCAGAACATCAGTATGAATGTGTCTTTATCGGGTACGAATGTATTCCAAACCGGTAATACACTTACTGAATATGGGATCTTGAATTCAGGTACGGGTAGTGTAGGTATAACCGGCTATGATCCCTCAGGCGCGGAGTGGGATGTGGATATTGCCAGAGCAACCGCCATCACCAATCAGTTGGAACATACCTACCAAGACATCTTCCGATCCACTTATGCGAATATGGTAAAGGGAGCACAGGAGAATCATGAGATTTTCAGTGCGGCAATTGCGAGCGTTCCTGACTTTACAAGCACATTCGGAGGGGGTGAGTTTTCTCAGAGTTTGCAAATGATCGCCAAGACCATTGCCGCTAGAGATACGCTAGGCTTTTGCCGACAAGTTTTCTTTGTGGACATTGGTGGTTTTGATATGCATGAGGATCTATTGTACCCGCATACGGGACTGCTACAAATCGTGAATGATGGCTTAATGGAGTTCAATAACGCATTGACAGAATTAGGGGTGCAGAATGAGGTGACCACCTTTACCATTTCTGATTTCGCGAGAACATTGACCAGCAATGGGTCGGGTTCGGATCATGCCTGGGGTGGTAATGTCTTTGTAATGGGCGGTGCGGTACAAGGTGGCGATATCTACGGTACATACCCTGAAGATCTGAGTTTAGACAGCCCGGATGAGTTAGGCTGGGGTGGGGGAGTCATCTTACCTACTACGAGCTGTGATGAGTACTTCGCGGAATTGGCTTTGTGGTTGGGCGTGTCTCCTTCAGAGCTGTATACCGTGCTGCCTAATATTGGCAATTTCTATTCGCCTTCGGCCAGCACGCCACCTATTGGGTTTATGGATTTATAAGCCATATCGCAATACATTCCTTCATGTAGCTTTGTGCCCTTTTTTCTTCGTGGCTAATGAATTTGCCAATTGCGGGTTTTGCTGACCACAAAGAAAGAAGAACACGAAGGAGCACAAAGTGTTTTTTAAGGCTTTATGGCATACAACAACAAGATTTAAAACAATGACAACATATATAAAATCAATCTTCTGGCTATTCTGTTTTCTGGTCTATTTTTCTGGAGTTACAGAACTACAAGCACAATGCTCAGAAAACACCCATTCTAATACCACGGGAGAAGGCTGGGTATCTTGCTCGCCAAGCACGAACCCTAATCCTATACGTGGAACAAGCCATTGGTTGCAATACGATTTCGGGGAAGTTTATGCTTTGGGCAGCACCTTTGTTTGGAACAGCAATGAAGTAGGGCAGACCGATCGCGGACTACAAAACATAGTGATCGATTATTCGCTGGATGGGACGACATGGACAGAGTGGGGGACTTACACCCTCCTGCAAGCCACAGGTATGAATGATTATTTAGGTACAGAAGGCCCTGATCTGACGGGCGTGAATGCGCAATACCTTTTGATCACCGCCATAGATAATTTCGGAGATAGCTGCTACGGATTGGCGGAAGTGCGCTTTGATTTGAACAGTAATGAAGGACCTCCACAAACGGTGCAATTGCAGGTCTTGTTAGAAGGGGCACATGCAACCAGCGGAACAATGAGTACGGAATTGAATACTCTAGGGCTGCTGCCTAGCTCGCAACCCTTTTCTGGCGCGCCTTGGTATTATGGTGGTAGTGAAATAGCCACGATCATTCCCGCCAATGCTACAGATTGGATCTTAGTAGAAGCACGCAGTCAGCAAGACCCGGAAGTGCTGGTGTCACAAGCAGCGGCTTTATTGCTTTCTGATGGGACGATTTTAGATCCTGTAAGTCTTTCTACGGGTGTGAATATGCAGGGATTAGTAGAAGGTAATCTATACTATATAGCGGTAAAAGCGAGGAATCATTTAGCGGTATACAGTCAAGAAGCCGTGCAGATTCCAAATGCCTTAGCAGTGGACTTCACCAACCCTGTGAATGTGACCGGGGGAACAACGCAGCTTACAGATGTAGGTGGTGGTACTTATGCGCTATATGCAGGAGACATCAACTCGGACGGCGTGATCACGATCGCTGACCTGAATGCGTATATTGGTCAGTCTTCCTTGATCTTTAACTATGTGGATTCTGATCTGAATTACGATAGTAATGTGACGGTATCCGACTTTAATTTCTATCTGCCGAATTCAAGTATCATAGGTGCGGAACCAATTCGGTATGAATAGATTGTTGACGAATTTTGAGTTTTGAATGGATTAATTTTGAATGAATCCTATCATTCAAAATTCAAAACTAACTCATTCAAAATTATACCTGCGCAAGGGATAGGAGTGGTACTAAATGGGATAGATGGGGCGTGAGTGCCTG
>JAHDGT010000199.1 GCA_020631675.1 Bacteroidota bacterium | reverse complement strand
TTATCTAGTGCTTCGACCTGGCGGGGCGGGGAACAGCAGATCGCTTATTTATTTGAGGAGTTGGCGCAACGCCCTCAAGTGAAAGCGCAATGGATCCTTTGTCCGAAAGGCTCGGAGATGGAGCGGCGGTGCAAGGCGGAAGGCTGGCAGCATGAGGCTTGGCGCAAACGTTTTTCTTTGGATCCGATCTTTGCTTGGCGGTTGAAGCGCTGGTGCGATAAAATGGAGATCGACCTGATCCATATTCACGATCCGAACGCGCACAGCTTGGCGGTGGTGAGTGCGGATTATTTTGGCTTGAAGGTGCCTTTTGTGCTATCGAGACGGGTGGATTTTCCGGTGCGGGAGAAGAAGTGGAGTAAGCATAAGTACAATCATGAGCAGGTGAAGCGCATTTTGTGCGTGAGTGAGGCGGTGAAGCGCATTATGCAGCCCGCTATTGTGCAAAAGGGTAAACTATTGACGGTTCACAGTGGTGTTGATCCGAATCGTTTTGACAATGCGAAGCGAGATGGACGATTGCGCAGAGAGTTTAAGATCCACCATAGTTTGCCGATCATTGGTAATATCAGCGCATTGGCGGACCATAAGGATCTGATCACTTTTTTGCGAGTGGCGAAGTTGTTGAAAGATGGTGGCTTGAAGGCGCATTTCGTGCTGATCGGCGAGGGATCTGAACGGGTGGCGATAGAAGATGAGATCCGTAGGTTGGGTTTATTTGAAGAGGTGACTTTAACGGGTTTCCGCTATGATGTACGGCATCTTTTCCATGAGTTGGATGTGTTTCTATTTACCAGTAAAACAGAAGGGCTGGGTACTACGGTCTTGGATGCTTTTGCTTGTGGCGTGCCTGTGGTGGCGACTGCCGCTGGTGGGGTTCCTGAATTGATCAGAAATGGGCAAACTGGCTTTTTATCGCCGGTGAAAGCCGTAGAGGAGCTTGCGGTGAATGTTAGGCGCATATTGAAAGATGAGGCACTGCGGGAGTATATGGTGGCAGCGGCCAAGGAGCGCATGCGCAAGCATTTCAGCAAGCGGGTGATGGCGGAGAAGACTTTGTTGGTGTACCGAGAGGTGCTGGATGGGATAATTTAGTTTTTCGTGGTCTCAGGTTCTAAATAAGATTTTACGGTTTTGAAAAAGTGATCGGCTTGGTAGGGTTTAGATAGATAGCCGTTCATGCCGGCACTTAAAAAGCGTTCTTTATCTTCTTCTCGGGCATGTGCGGTCAATGCGATGATGGGTACTTTTTGCCCATGCAATGTAGTACGGATCAGGGTGGTGGCTTCTACACCATCTAAGAGCGGCATTTGGATATCCATAAGAATCAGATCGATCGATTCATCAAATAGATCCACTGCTTGTTGGCCATCTCTTGCTGATACGACTTCATAGCCCATGCGGTCAAGCATGACTTTGGTGATGTTCTGATTGATGGCGTGGTCATCGGCCACCATGACTTTGAATTTTTTATTCGTATGCTCACTTGCTCCTGATATCGGTCGCGGGTCATTGGCTGGCTTTGACGCCTTTACACTCGGTGATCGCGGAATCGCCGCATCTTTATGTTCAACCGCCTGATCAGGCTTATACATAGATTTTTTAACAACGGCCAATAAGCTTGAAGGACGAATGGGTTTGATCAGGAATTGATCTAAGCCCAAAGCCTTATAACGGGCAATATGTGGCTGAGACTCTTTAAAATCGACTGTATTGATACAAAGCACTGATTTTTTCCGCAGACTCATGGGAAAGGACTCCACTAAATCCATTGCCGTACCTAAGCCCGATAAGCTAAAATCGAGCAATACGGTATCGAATGTATTATCATAAACGTGAAGTTGCTCGTTTACTTGAGCCACATTAGCAGCCAGTGTTGTATTTGCCCCCGCATGCTTTAGCAATCGCTCACAAATGCTACGTGTTCCGCTATGCTCCATTGCCAGTAAAATTCGTTTACTCGCAAGCGGTTTATCCATATCCCAAGCGGCATAAGAAGGTAGGTCATCCGCCAGTATTTCCAGATCGACGCTAAAGCCGAAGGTGCTCCCCTCGCCTACTTTACTGGTCACCCAGATATCGCCTCCCATCATTTCAATGAGTCGCTTAGTTATCGCGAGTCCTAAACCCGTGCCTTGGTAGTGTTTGCTATAGTCGTTATCCACTTGCGTGAAAGCGTCGAAGATGGTGGCCACCTTATCTTTGGGAATTCCTATTCCGGTATCGGTAATGGTGAAATTGAGCTTCGCTCTACCATCTTCCGTTCTAGCTTGCTGCCGTACCTGGAGGTAGATTTCCCCTTCGGCGGTGAATTTGAGGGCATTGCCAATGATGTTGATCAGAATCTGGCGTATACGTCCTGAGTCCCCATTCAGCATCACATTCACATCTGCTCCCACGCAAGCATTTAATTCGATGTTTTTATTGTGCGCGTTCACCGCGAAGGTGTTCAAGGATGCATTGATCAGTTCTTCTAAATTAAAGGGGGCTAATTTCAATTTCAGTTTCCCCGCTTCTACGCTTGAGATGTCTAATATGTCATTGATGATATCGAGCAGAGAGCTGGATGCTGCTTTGATGTCATTCAGGTAGCCGTGTTGGTTTTCTGAGAGATCGGTATGTGAGAGTACGCTTGCCATACCTATGATCCCGTTCATGGGTGTACGGATCTCATGGCTCATATTGGCGAGAAACTGGCTCTTTGCCCGACTTGCCATTTCGGCATCTTCTTTCGCTCTTTTGAGTTGGTTTTCTTTTTGTTTTCGTTCTGTGATGTCTGAGTAGATTCCTACTAAACCGTTCAGCTCTCCCTTTTCACTTACCCAAGGCACTTTACTGGTTTCGAAGTAGCGTTCTTCCCCATCTACTTCTTCTTTGTGCTCCATCGTGATCAAGCGTTGTTTTTCTTCGATCACCTTTCTATCAGTAGCTTCATAATAGTCAAGAGAAGCATCTTCACCGTCTATCTGCGCATCACTCAGTCCTTTGATCTTCTTCGCTACCCCCTTGCGCAGTACATCTTTTGTGAAGTTGTTATTAAAACCGACATATTTCAAATCCTTATCCTTCCAGAAGATAGAATAGGGAATATTATTGATCACACTTCTCAGTAGTTGTGCGGTTTTATCATGTGCGTCCCGTTCTTCAGACAGTTCGGTTCTGCTCTTCTGAACACCATCCAGCATCTCGTTAAAATGCTGTTGAATGAGTCCTAGTTCGTCTTTAGTGCTCACTTCCATCCGATAGTTCAGATCTCCCCCTTCCGTTCGCTTCATCCCTTCAACTATGTTTTTTACGGGCTTCGTTATCTGTTGCCCTATATAGTAAAGCAATGCGAAGATGCATGCCATCATTGCAAGGCAGGCCAATATCCAATTTCGCCAAGCTTGTGCGATTCTTTGTTTGTAAAAAGAGCGAGAGTACTCAAAATCGATTTTAGCGATTGGCTCGCCCGCCTTCTGTTTGCCTTCGGGTGCTTTTAAGTAATGATCAAATTGAACTAGATCTTCCGACTTGAATCCTTCTTTGCGGGATTCGAAGTCGGGATTATTACTTTCAATTAATCGGACGAACTTCAAGTAGACCAATTCATCCGAGGCGTCAAATAAATTTTGGCAACCATAACCAATATTTTCCCTATTGTCATCAAAGGCGAGCATGGTATAGGCTACCTCTAACTGCTTTTTAAACAAGGCTACTCGCGCATCAAAAGCAGCTTCCTCATTTAATTTTTGCTGATTCAAAATCAACAACATGGAGATCAGCATGACCGAAGCGACAGCCCCTAAGGCGCCAACAATAAATTTGGTTCTTATACTCATTTGATCGGGGATGTGAAAAACTCAAAACAGTATGCGACAAAACCAGTCATGGTCTTCATTCAACAATACGTTCCGCCTTCTCTTGATATAATCGAACCGTACTGGAAACTGCCTTTCCTGCATGTAGATCGTCAATCATTTTTCTGATGCAGGCACGTAAATCCTGCTGTTCTGCCACGGAAAAACCACCTGTTGCTGTTTCTAACTCATCTAAAGCAATATCCAGCATCGGATGCATCTCCATTTTTTGATAGTGTTCAACAGCACCAGACGCGACAGATAAATAGCCATGTCCTGTCAATTTATCCTGATTTTCAGGAATAAGCAAGAACTCTATCAAGCGCAGTGCATCTTCCTTCATTTCCCAGCTCATGCCTTTAGATAGATAGACACCATAAACATCAGCGGTTCCCTTATTGGCAAAAGAGGCCCTAGCAGGCATACTCGAAATACCGGGTAGTGGGCGGGCTATCCACTCAAAATCACTTTTCTGTTGTAAGAAATCAAATGCGCTGCTAGAGGTTATGATGATCGGAGACTCCTGCTGGGTGAACCTGTTCAGACAGCCTCTCCAACTATTGGTGATATTAACACCATCGGTCCGGAATAATTCAGATAAAGCATTGGCCACATCCATTCCGGCCGGTGAGTTCAGCACTGGGCGACCATTGGAATTCAGTATGTTTCCGCCAGCTTGTTCTACCATATGTTCATAGACCCAGTCATAGCGTTCTCCGCCAATATCCATCACCTTCCCAGTCCTTCGCTCTTGTAAATATCCGATCAGATCTGTTAGTTCGGTAAAATCTGTGGGAATGTCTTCTTCCATTAGCTCCCTCCCGAAAATACTCGACAATACATCTAAATTATAGAGCACCAATAAGTTTGTTCGGTAAATGGGTATGGTATACAACTCCCCATCCACCATACAATGTTCCAATGCACGTGTATCAAGTAGATTTAAAAAGCTATCTAACCCACCTGGGTAAATATTCTCTACCCAATCGGACAAAGGCGTAATACAATCTTTAGCTTTTAAAGAAGAAGCGTCGCGGGTAGGGCCTATGAAAAATTTATTGTCACCATTTTGATCGCCTGCTTTCAAGCAATTGCTAACAGGAGTATCCGAAGAGTTAACCCCCTCGAAATTAACGAACACAGGATCCCCTATCTGTTCAGCTTCATCTACAAAAGTGGACACCAATTGCAGGAATAAAGAATTGCTGCCTGTCTCACCTGAGGGCACTGTAGCATCTAATACCTTTTCATCTCGAATGACAAAGTATTCAAAGCTAGACAGTAGACAAAGCAATAACAGCCAATTAGTCAGCAAGGTCCATGCAGAGGGTTTATGTGTAGGGTGTTTCGGCATAGGTTCAAGCAAAGAGAAAGGAGCTGGGTAGCTTACAACTACCCCAATCACACAATATTTGAACAGGGCATAATACGGACGCAGGAGATAATGTCAGAATGACGTTAAGAAAAATTGAGACTAGTCATCTAATATGTAAAAAACCCATACGTTACAGTTTTCTTTACGAGAGTTACCAATAATTTGTTTCACTACTTGCGCAAATAAATCGTACAAAAAAATCAAAAAAACGAGACTCAACGCCATTCAAACATCTTAACTCAAGTCAAAATCAAACCCAAACAATTCAATGTCAAATTTTTAAACAAAACAATTAAACAACAGTTGTTGTTGTTTTAACCCTAACAAACAGAGAATTAAAAATCTCTAAGCTTTCAACTATAAGAAGTCTAACAAACAGAACATCACCACAGGTATCACTACAGAACTTTGGCTCGGCTATTGCCGTTTAGCATAAGGTGATTCAACTATCAAGATCATGCATTAGAATCGCCTTATATTCGCGACGACATGAATTTCCTATATCCCGCATTTTTAGCCGCACTAGCGGCATTACTCATCCCGATCATTATTCACCTGTTCAACTTCAGGCGAGTAAAACGTGTGTTCTTCACCAATGTGGCCTTCTTGAAAGAGGTCAAGGAAGAAACTGCATCCAGAAGCAAGCTAAAGCATTGGCTGGTGTTGCTCTGTAGAATGTTGGCATTAGCAGCCTTGGTGCTGGCCTTCGCGCAACCTTATATCCCCCAAGCTCAAAGCGAAGTGGTACAAGGCAGCAAAACAGTGAGCATCTATGTAGATAACTCCCAGAGCATGAATTTGCAAGGGAGCGGGGTATCTCTATTCGAAAAGTCAAAGATCAAAGCCCGCGAGATCGCGGAAGCTTACGGTCCAGAGGATCGTTTCCAGCTCATCACCAACGATCTGGAAGGCAAGCACCAGCGCATCTTGGGCAAGGACGAGTTCTTGGGCTATCTCGACGAGATCGGCATCAGTAACGCTTCACGTACCTTGACCGAGGTGGTCAACCGTCAAAAACAGGCAATGCGTGTGGAAGATAGCGAGCAAAAGAACATCTATCTGCTCACCGACCTACAAAAGAACACTGTCGATTTAGAGATCGCCGCCGATTCCAGCTTTAAATACTATTTCGTTCCGCTTCAATCCGAACAGCAACAGAATGTATTCATAGATTCGGTTTGGTTCTCCTCCCCTGTACGCATGCTCAACCAGCAGAACAGTTTGCTGGCCCGCATTCGCAATACAGGTGATGCCGAAATCGAAGATTCGCGCTTAGACTTGCGTATCAATGGGCAAAGTAAGGCCCTGAAAAACTTCAGTATCCCGCCTAAAAGCGAGATCGTTGACACCATCAATTTCACCATCACGGAAACCGGCTTGCACCAAGCGGAAATGAAGGTGCAAGACTACCCCATTGATTTTGATGACGCCTACCACTTCACCTTCGAAGTAGCCGATCAGATCGAAGTCTTATCCATAGACCGCACAGGCAGCGGAAGCAAATTCGTTAACGCCCTGCTTAAAGGTGTAGACAATTTCAAGCTCACCAATAAATCCGTCAACCAACTGGATTACCCCAGTCTACCCAAGCATCAACTCATCATCCTCAGTAATACCAAAACCATCTCCTCTGGTCTGGCTCAAGCCTTAGAACAGTACGTCAATGATGGCGGTAGCCTACTCGTATTCCCGAGTAAAGACATGGATGTGAGCTCCTATAATAGCCTACTTAAAAACTTACAGGTTAACAGCTACGACAAATATGTTACCGAGCCTCGAGAAGTAGATCAGATCAATACCCAACAAGAAGTATTCAAAGATGTCTTCGAACGGCTACCGCGCAATGTCGATTTGCCTATTGCGAAAGGACGTTTCGAAATGAGCAACTACGCCAATACAGGCGAAGAGATTTTACTGCGCTTAAAAGGGGGCAACTCCTTCCTCAGTAAATACAGTGTAGGAGGTGGTAAATTGTATTTAGCTGCTTCACCACTAAGCTTAGACGCCAGCAATTTAGCTTCTCATGCCTTGTTCGTACCAATGGTCTATCGCATCGCCCTAGTAGGTGGTCGAAGCACCCAATTGGCCTACACCATCGGTGATGATGAAGTCATAGAAACAAAAAATCGCGCCGATCGCAAAGAGTCCGTCTTCAAGCTCAAAGGCGACGAGGGCGAGTTCATCCCCGGTCAAAAAGTACTGGGCAGCAAACTCATCCTAAGCCTCAACGACCAGATGAAAACACCCGGCATCTACGCCCTCTCCATGGAAGGCAGCGAGCCACTAGAACTCTTCGGCTTCAACCTCAGTCGCCAAGAGTCCATACTCGATTTTCTCAGTCTTTCTGAGCTAAAAGAACGCTTCAACGCCCCGCACATCACCATCATTGATCGCGCTGAAACCGACCTCACCCATCTAGTGGGTAAAATCGACAAAGGCATCGTACTTTGGTGGTGGTGTCTGCTCGCCGCACTCGGTTTTCTACTCTTAGAAAGCCTATTACTCCGCTTCTGGAAAACCTGATAGGGTATTTCTAATTTCAATTTCAATACAATTGGTAACAGGGTGCGTGCCCGCAATAAAAGCCTGCGCCAGCAGGTGTCAATAAAATCGGTATACGGCACGAAAGTCTCACGTCTCGAGTCTCATGTCTCACGTCTAAGAAAGCGCAAGCTTTCACTGCGGGCACCGGGCTATCCGTTCCTACAAAATGGGCTATCTGGGGGTT
>JAHDGT010000198.1 GCA_020631675.1 Bacteroidota bacterium | reverse complement strand
CACACGCAAGGGATAGCAGTGGTAATGAGCCGCCTGAATGCGCCCTGTTTGGCGGCGTAAAAAGGCGGCCCAGAGGTAGCCATTTTTACGCCTGCCAAACAGCAGCAGGCAGGAGGTGAATTTTAACGGATAGCCCGACCATGCAGTTAAGGCTTGCGCTTTTTTAGACGTGAGACCAGAGACTCGAGATATGAGATTTCGTGCTGCTTGCCGAAACTTTTGCGACTAGCTCGCGCAAGGCTTTATTGCATGGATGCGCCCGACTGAGAATACAAAACTTCATACAGGCAGACACCCTGTAATAGTCTATTGGCATCAGTATATAGTAGACACTTCAATTAAACCCGAATCAGATGAAAACTGGTACTTTAATTATTGCTTACACTTCTATATTGCTTCTGTTCAGTGGATGGAAAGCCAATACTTGGGGGGCTACGTCCTTGGATAAGGACAATCAGGAAATCAAGTTATCCAGTAAAATAGAGCATGTTACGGTTTATCAAAACAGTGCTAAGGTGAGCAGAAGTGCTGAAACATCTCTTTCAAAAGGGACACATGTTATTGTATTGAGTGGTCTTTCTCCACATATTAATGCTCAAAGTATGCAGGTGGGTATTGACAAAGGCGCCACCTTGCTTAGTGCTCAATTCAGACAGGATCACCTAAGACCGGAAGAGATGACTGATGAGCAAAGTTATATCAATGATTCTTTGAAGTGGGTAAATAAGCAATTATTGGATCTGCAAGCACAGCGAAATATTTATGAACAGGAGAAAAACCTGATCATCGGGGCTGCTCCAAAAATAGGGGAACGCGAAAGCGGTTATGGTGTGAAGATGCAGTCGCTACGAGAAATGGCGGATTTTCATAGGTCGAGATTATTGGAGCTCTTAAAACTGACGAATGCGATCGATACGCAAAAAGAAACTTTGACCGGTATTCAAACGAGATTGAATGCCCAAATGAAGGAGTGGAACAGACGGTATCAAGCTTATCCTCCAAGTGGGGAGTTAGTGCTTACAGTAAGTGCGGAAGTTGGTGGAAGTTGTCGTATATCTTGTGCTTATCAAGTGATGAGCGCATCTTGGACGCCTATATATGACTTGCGTTCTGATGGTATTGACAAAGGGGTGAACCTTATTTATAAGGCTCAAGTGAAGCAGAATACGGGTGTGGATTGGAGTGATGTTGGCTTAACGGTATCTACGGGCAACCCAACACGAAGTAATGCTCGCCCGATATTGAACCCCAGTTATATTGATTTCGTACTAAGTGTAAGCACGCCAACGAGTACTGGTATTGCTCCTCCACCAGTAAGTAATATGTATAATTTGGAGGCTATAGTTACGGACAAGAAAGCAAAAAGGGAGGAGAGGGACGACTACGGTGATGGTTATAGCAATACCTTAGATTTTAAGGTGCAACAGAATCAGTTAAATGTTCAATTTGATATTGACATTCCCTATTCAATTCCTTCGGACAATAAGGATCATTTGGTGAAGATGAAATTGTTCGAATTGCCTACGGAATACAAATACCACTCGGTACCGAAACTTGATCAGGGTGCTTTTTTATTGGCTAAGGTAACTGAATGGGGACAGATGGGTTTATTGCGCGGTAATGCCAATCTTTTCTTTGAAGGCACCTTCATTGGTCAGTCTCCGATAGATCCATTCAGCACCCGCGATACTTTATTATTAAGTATGGGCAGAGATGAAAGCATATCCATCAAACGTACTCTCGTTACGGACCAATCCAGTAAGAAAATCATCGGTGCGAATATGAAGGAGACGAAAACCATTGAGATCAGTATTCGGAACAATAAAAATGAACAGATTGATATTGATGTACTAGATCAGATTCCTGTCTCAAAAAATAAAGATATACTTGTAAAGCTGATAGAAGAAGATGGTGCGGAACACACGGAAGAATATGGTAAATTGCTGTGGCGATTGAATTTATTGCCAAATAGCAGTAAGAAAATCCGATTTACGTACACCATAAAACGTCCGAAAAATAAGTCGGTTCGCGTTTACTAGAAACCCATTTTATGACTTATACCTATGAATATCCAAGACCAGCGGTAACTGTGGATGCGTTGATTTTCGGATATGATGCATATAGTGCTACTATTCAGCTATTACTTATACAAAGGGCGAATGAACCCTTTAAAGACCACTGGGCCTTGCCTGGTGGTTTCTTGGATATGGGTGAAGATCTAATCACCGCTGCTCAACGGGAGTTAGAAGAAGAGACAGGTTTAAAAAACATTCAACTACATCAGTTAAAGACTTATGGTCAACCTGACCGAGATCCAAGAGGGAGAACTATAACAGTAACTTATTTTGCTATTGTGCCTTTGCAAGAAAATCATGCTATAGCTGCTGATGATGCGAAGGCTGTTCGGTGGTTAAAGGTATTACAGCATCCTGAAAATGTACAGTCTTTGCCCCCCCAGTTGCCTTTAGCTTTTGATCACGAAATGGTTTTGAGGGATGCTGTATTTCATTTAAAGCGCATGCCTTACCTTCAACCTATCGGTAAAGGGGTATTGAAAGACTCCTTCCACCCATCAGAACTGTTAAAGTTTTATGAAACCATTCTCGAAAAAAAAATTGACGAAAAAACATTTTCTGAAAAGGTGATCAACAATAGCTTTATCAAAAAACGCCTTGATTCAAAATCATTGGAAAACATTTATGAATTTGATAGCGAAGAATATGAGCAACTCTTGTCAAAAGGATGTATTTTTGATTTGTAACTAGCAGTTGTTTGCGCCCTTGATGCAACTAATTTAGATCACAATGCGTATTAGTTGTATACTTGGTTCGTGACGCACTTTTTTTGGTACGTCTATAAGAGGTAAATTAAGGTTTACATCTAAACAACAAGCTACTCGTTTAATGGTACGAGTATATTGCTCTATATTTGAGCATCACCAAACACCTATACATGGTTTCGCACCATCTATATTTCCTAAGCCCTTTCCGAACAGCTACTTATATCTTCTTGATTGGATTCCAGTTAGGAGGCTTACAAGTTCTATTGGCTTCTAACAATAACTCTTCTTCTAATTCTGAAGGGGAGGGAGGTGTACATGTTGAGGTAGAAGGAATGACCGCTCTTTTTAATGGGAATTTTGCCATTAATGATGCTAATGCTAAAGAGCAAGAGCAATTGTTATTTGAGTGGGATTTGGGTGATGGTGTTCAGATCAGGGGAGAGCGCATTGAGTATACCTATCGTGAGTTAGGGCAGTTCCAATATTGCTTAACTGTTATTCGTCCGGGTACAGGTGAAGTTCTGGTCAAAGAGTGTGATTTTGTAGACATTGGAGATGAAAGCCTTTGTGACTTGAGCTGGGATCCTGTTTGCGGTTGTGATAACCGTACCTATATGAACGCCTGTTTTGCAGAAAACCAATTTGGTGTATACTATTGGACAGCAGGAGCTTGTCCTGATCAAGCAGGTTATAATCTGAACCCGTCTTTTACCTATAAGATAGACGATGACAACACCTTTGATTTCATCAACTCATCTACGGGTACTTACGACACTTTTAAATGGAGTTTCGGGGACGGCACTACTTCAAGTCGCCGTAATGTGCAACACCAGTATATCCGCAAAGGCAAATTTGACATCTGCTTAACCATCAGTGATTCTAACTCTGGTGAAGAAGCTACTTATTGCGAGAAGCTCGAAATCGCAAGAAAGCGATAAGTCTCTTCTCTTATTCTTGTGCCTTTTTCGGCTTTCTTTTTCTTCTCTTCTTCTTTTTAGTTGTCTTATTTTCAAGAGCATTATTGTTGTCTTGGTCCTGATCCTGAATCTGGTTTTTATCACTTACCGATTTTTCATTCAGCTTTTTTTGAGTAGCTTCTGGTGGAAGTGAGGTTTGGGTTTTGATAGAGACTTCTTCCTCAGCAGCTTTTGAAGCTGACTCTTTTCCTTTTTTCCTTTCTTCTTCTTCCTTAAATCGGTTTTTGTATTTCTCGGAGCACCATTGTTTCCATAAGATGACCGTATCCTCTTTCGGATTCTCTTCTTTCAGTCTTAGCTTATGAAACTGAAATTTAAAGGTTTCTAGTTCTTTATCCGTACCTCTATTCTCTAATGTAGTATTCCATTGTCTGCACTGATATTTACCGAACTCCTTCATGTGAGGCTTATATCTTCTGCCCGATATATTAGCAATGTACTTTCTCCATCTGAACAAAGGTGCTGGTAAAGAATTATAAAACTCGGGTTTCTCTTCATATAAGGGCTGTCCGCCTTGTAGCATATCCACCGTCTTGCCATTACTCAATTGACCAGGTATGCTATACCAACCATCCACAACTGGTGCCGTGGGGGCGAACATATTCCAATGTTGATCCAACCTAGCGTGCATGATCACCGGACGTAAGGTTTTAGGGAATTTAAGGATTTTGAGTTCCGCTAAATTCCAAAGTCCTACTAATACCAAGAATACCCCAGCGATTAACTGTATCGCTAACTTCTTATACTTAGTTGGTAAAATAGGGATAAGTGATTCCTCTACACCTCTGCTCACTTTTCTATTCGCAGCTAAAAACTCATCTACGACTTTTATCCTAAAAAGTGGTTTTAAGGGATTAGCACTTCTTTCTTCTAAATTACGGTATGCTTTTTCACTTTGTATCACTTTCCCATTCCACGCCAACTTATCTTCTTCTAAAGATGGTTTTTCTTCAAACTTGACGTTCAATGGAGACAAGCCCAGTGCAAGCTGTTCATACTTATCTTTCTGACCACTTGGATAAGACAAGACTGCTTCTTGTAGATTTTTCTTTTTACTTCTTCTTTCTCCCAACCAATTCCAAGTTGCTCCGGGTATCATTGCCGCCCAAATCACCAAGGCGAACCATGGGAACATACCTAAGGTCATGAAAACGATAATACCCAAGTGAAGGGAACCGAATAAGATGATCGCCAGCCAACGCATTTTCGAGATGGCAAAAGGCAGGAACAATATGATCCAAGCGAATTTTTCAATGAAAATGGTGAAATAGGTCAAGGCACTTCCTAGACCGGGCACATCTCTTAGAATGAACCCGAAGTAAGAGGTGAGCTGCTCACTCCGTGCAACAAAAGACATTGCCGTACCATCTGTCCACATATCTCCTGTTTTCAAATAACCTGAAACAGCATAAACGTAGACGATCTGAAGGATAAAGGCAAGCGTAGCGATTGAAAAATAGTGTTTATGGGTATTATAAGTATCCTTTAATCTGCCCATTAGCGCATCAACAGACCAAGCCGCATTCAAGGGTAAAAACATGGACCAGAAAATCATCGAGCGCAGCCACACATCACCTCCTTGTAAAATCACCGGATTTCGCATATGCAAAGACATGGTCATAATCCATAGACCTATAACTGCCCAGCGTGTTCTATAGCCGATGATCACTGCAAAAGCCAACCAACCAGCAAAAAGAAATAATAAAGCTTCAAAAAAAACACTACCGCCTAATGCGTGGAATGAAAACACATGACTTCCCCACTCCAAATCATACAAGGCTTTTCTTGGTAAAACCCCAGCATCCGTATAATGCGCACGCAGACTGAAAGCTCTATAGATCAAATCTATAATAACGATCAGACCCAGCAGGATGCGATAGAAAGCAAGTGACCGAAGGTCTAAGCCCATCATTTCTTTCAAACGATCCAAGAAAGCATTACTAGCGGCCGCTTGTCCTGTCGATGTATCTTGATTTGTAGCTGTCATTTTAATCGGCTTAGCGCTTTACTTTGCGGTAGTTTAAACATCTCCTTGCTCTTCCGTATCATAATCAATCACCTCAGCTGGTTTTTTGTCCTTAGCGCCAGGGTTTTTCGCAGCTTCTCGCTTCTTGCGTTCTTCCTCTTCTTTGTCAAATCGATCTTTGAACTTATTGAAACACCAGTGTTTCCACAAATTGATCGTATCAATTTTACCTTGTGTAAAGTCTAAGTTGATCTTTTCCTTTACATATTCAATAGTAAAAGTCTCCAGCTCTCTATCCGTATTTATATTCCCCTCTACCCTATTGTATTGCCTGCAAATGAATTTACCGTATTCGGCACGATGTTTCTTCTTATTCTTTCCTTTGATATTCGCTAAATATTTCCGCCAACGATAGCGCGGCCAATCAAAGGTATTGAAAACTCGGTCTGGCTTATCCCAACTAAAGGTTGCCCCATCATCCATTAGGTCAACTGTTGAACCATCTCTGATCCGTCCTGGCATGGCATACCAGCCATCACTTTTAGGCGGATTAGGAGCGAACATGTTCCACTTTTGATCTAAGCGAGCGTAACGAGCCACATTTTTCAAACTGATAGGCATTTTCGCCATCTTGATGGTTTCTAAATTCCACCAAATGGTCAGAAACACAAAAAAGCCAGCTACCATATTCACTAAGGTATAGCGTTGCTTTGCAGTAAAGGTCTCATCGATCCATGGGTATTTCGCAGAAGGTAAACGATGAAGAATTGCACAGATACAACGCCATAACCACAAAGGCATATACCTTGCCCAAGGATTATTCGCATTCTCTTGCAGAAACTCCCATGCTTCTCTTTGATCTCTCCTCTGATCGCAATCATCTACCACCCACCAACGGTATAAAGATTTTAGCGTACCATCTCGTACCACTTGCTCCTCCCTCAAACCGAATAGTTGTACCATCCATTCCACTTCTCTTTTCGCAAGCGGATCATTCGCTCTTTGCCCGAGTACCATCGGCTTCAAGTCAGCCGTATTCTGATTACGATTCTTCAACCATTCCCAAGTTGAGCTAGGTATTAAAGCCAACCAAACAAAAATGGCAATTACAGGGAACAAGCCTAAAGTCATGAATATAAGAAAGCCCACATGGAGACTTACAAATAGAAATATCGCCAACCACCTGAACCTACTGATCGCAAAAGGAATCAACAATAGTAAAGCACCGAATTCTTCTAGATAGAAGGTACCAACCGTCATGCCTTGCGTTAAAAAAGTCAGTTTAGCTAAAAAGGGTGCTAAAGGAGTGATGAACTGATCGTTTTCTAACACATAATGTATCGAAGACCCATCTTGCCAAGTCTTTCCTGTTTTTAAAATAGCAGAGCAGGTATAGATCAATATGATCTGAGCAATAAAACCAACAGATGCCATAGAGAAATGCGCATCCTTATTGTTCCCGAAAGTGAACAACTGTTTAGGCGTTCTATTCATGAGTGCGTCAACAGACCATCTTGCGCCCAAAGGCATGAACATGCACCAGAACATCGTGATTCTCAACCAAGCATCTCCACCGTGTAAAATGATCGGATTCCGTGCTTGTAAAGAAATAAGCATGATCCAAGACAAGATGGTGAACAAGCGTGTTCTATACCCTATTAACAAGCAAAATGCGAAAATTGCTGCTATTATAAATAGTAGACTCGTATAGAAGAAACCACCACTAAAGGTATAAAGGGAGAAATAATACGACCGCCAAGACAAATCAAATAGCGTCTTTAAAGACATAATGCCCGCATCCGTATAATGTGCGCTCAAGCTGAAAGAACGAAGTAATAGGTCGATCAAAATAGTGACACCCAATCCAATTCTTAACAATGCCAAAGAGCGAAGATCCAATGACAGCATCTCTAATATTCGGTCAAGGAAACCTCCCCCACTCTGCTGTGTTGAACCATTTTCGGTATGTGTACTTTCTTTTGCCATTTGCCAGCTAAGTTACGCCATGCTTTACTATTTGCGAAGCTATACCACCATAAGTAAAACTTCCTGACTCTGCTGTGCGCGTACCCGCAATAAAAAGGGGGATAATTCACTTATGTACATTACAGTATCGCACGGCAAAATAGACGATATGATATAAGGTCTCTAGAATTTCTCCCCCCCCTTTTTACTGCGGTCACCAGGCTATCCGTTCTTATAAAATGCGTCATCTGGGGGTTCGTTGCT
>JAHDGT010000197.1 GCA_020631675.1 Bacteroidota bacterium | reverse complement strand
CGCCGCCAAACAGGGCGCATTCAGCGGCTTCATTACCACTGCTATCCCTTGCGCGAGCAAAAGGGTAGATCGATCCGAACAACAAAATGAAAAATCTAATTCTGACATTGGTCACACTCTCTTGCTGCATCAGCTTTTGCTCGAATAACCAACAAGCAATAGCCCAAACCCTGAAGAGCGATCTTCATCATTGTGGGGTGAAGGAAATGCCCGACTATATGAAAACGTGGCTAAGTGATTTCCAGAAAAACCCTTACAAAGCAAAAGATGGAGACGACATCATGTATCTCCCTTGTCTATTCCACTTAGTAGGGACAGATGAAGGAGTAGGTCACTTTCCTGCTTTAGAAACCTACAGACTACTTTGTGAAGTCAACAGCCAATACGAAGGTTCAGGCATTCAATTCTATAATGCCGCCGACTTCAACTACATTGACAATACCAGTTATTATGATCACGGCTGGGGAGCTGGCGCTGCCATGATGGACAATAACAACGAGCCTGATGTGATCAACATCTATATGGTAGATAACCCAGCAGGTAATTGTGGGTATTTCAGCCCAGGTCAAGATGCTTTAGCAGTTGCTAAATCATGCGCGGATCCAGGAGATGCCACCTTAGCACATGAATTAGGTCACTACCTCTCCATGCCCCATACCTTCTCAGGATGGGAAGGCAGCTTCGAGCTAACGGAAGATGATGGCTACGTAATGATTTCCTCTCCGCCAACCTGGATGCAAGAATTAGTAGATGGATCAAACTGTGCTACAGCTGGAGATGGTTTCTGCGACACACCAGCGGATTATATCTCCTACAGATGGTCTTGCCCACTCGCTGGAGAATCATACGAAGATCCGGACGGCAACCCTACCAATCCGGACGGCTCATTGATCATGTCCTACTCTTCTGATAATTGCGCGAACAGATTCAGCCAAGAACAGATCGACGCTATGATCGCTTTTGTTTACGACTATAGAACAGATCTACTAGGCAATCCTGATCCGAATATTGAGCAACCCGGCTTAAGCTATATCGTTTATCCCGCTCAAAATGCCAAAAACGTTCAAGCCGATAATGTCTTAATGACATGGACCGCCGCACCAAATGCGGAACAGTACTACATCGAAATGCTTCAATTCAGTGATGTGGAAGAGGGCACACAAATCAAAACCTTTGTAGAAGACACTTTCTACAATGTACCTGCCTTGGATCCCGGCATCACCTATTACGTTTCTGTATTACCACTCACAAGTGGTAATAGCTGTTCCTCGCCTACCCTATCCTACTTCAAAACCACAGGCATGGATGTGCCTTATGTAACAGAGGTCAGCTCAAGCATCAACGCTTGTTTCGGTGGCGAGAACGGTTCTGTTAGCATTGAAGTGGAAGGTGGCATCCCTCCCTATGAATACCTCTGGGAAAATGGTGATACCGGCCCTACACTTAGCGATATGGAAAGTGGCTACTATCCAGTAACTGTAACAGACTCAGCAGGTGAAGATGTGGTTTTAACGGCCTATATACCTGAACCCGAAGAGCTTGAGATCAACCTTTACCAAACTGCGGACCTCTCGGCCACGGTTCGTCAAATTCAAGGGGGCTTCCCGCCTTATACCATTGAATGGGAAGACGGACAAAGCGATATGATGGCCAATTTTGATACCGAAGGCATGAAAACAGTGACCGTATCTGATGCCAATTACTGTAGTGTTTCTGCCTCAATTTATGTTTTAGACCTAGACATTGATGATATCGGTATAGAATGTAATGGTGAAGATGCGGAGATAGGAGTAGAAGTAAATGGCGGTCCGGGTGCTTACGAATATTCGTGGAGCAATGAAAGTACAGAAAGCAGTATTGAAGACTTAGAGGTCGGTCAATACGAATTGACCATCACCAGTGATAATGAAGAAAGTGTCCTTGTAGTACTAAGTTTTGATGTCTTTAACCCATTGCCTATGGAAGCAGAGATCACCAGTAGTGCGACCAACGCCTTTGCTGAAGTAACTGGAGGAGTACCTCCTTACACTTACTCTTGGCCGA
Source organism: Bacteroidota bacterium (assembly GCA_020631675.1). Classification (GTDB taxonomy): domain Bacteria; phylum Bacteroidota; class Bacteroidia; order Chitinophagales; family UBA2359; genus JAHDGT01. The sequence goes on along the minus strand of JAHDGT010000197.1, from coordinate 5,952 downwards.
CCGGAGAATCCGCGGTAGCCTCAGCTTTTGGTATAGATCCTGGCAATTATGCCATGCAAATTGAAGATGCGCACGGCTGTAGTATTACTACCTTCTTCTCCATTTTTGCTACAGGCATCAATGAAACAGAACTGCTTACGCCTTTCTCTATTTCGCCTACTGTTAGCGATGCTAATACAGAGATCCAAGTACAGCTACCACAGACCGACAGAAATGCGAACTCTACTATTGAGCTAATTGATCTTACTGGGAAAGTAGTTGCAACTTATGCCTACTCTGCTCAAGCAGTAAATGACGTTCAGCAAATTCAAGTGAATGATTTACCCAATGGCTTGTATTTAGTTACTTGGAAACAAGCAGAATTATATGCCAGTCAGAAGCTGATCATTTCAAGATAAACAAAACATGATTGGCGTTTTCATTCAAAATTAGCAACTCCTTCCCTGCGAGGGATAGTAGCGGTAATGAAGCGGGTGAATGCGCCCTGAGTGGCGGGCTAAAAAGGCGGCCCAGAGGTAGCCATTTTTAGCCCTGCCACGAAGCAGCAGGCAGCCGCTGAATTTTAGCGAATAGCCCGGCCCCACAGAGAAAAAGCAGATCACTTATTGGATCTGCTTTTTCTCTGTGGGGCGCAGCCTAAACATCTATACATAACAACGACTGCTTTAATGTCAAATTTTAGTCAGGACAAGTATTAATTGATATATTAGCGTTCAAATCGATGATTCGGTTTGAACGTTTTTTTAGTTTCTATTCAGGTATGCAATACACCGTTGTAGCAGGGGATACTTTATACAGCATCGCGAAAAAGTTTGATGTTAAGCTTAGCGAGTTAACTACTAGTAATTCACTGAGTGGTAATGATTTGCAATTAGGGCAGACTTTAACGATACCTTTAGCGGGTGTGAAAAACAGTACGATCTATATCGTACAAGCTGGAGATTCTCTGTTTAGAATCGCTCAACGATACAACACCAATATTGAGGCTATTAAGGGATTGAATGAGCTTTCATCTAATGCCTTGAAAATAGGTCAAAGGCTTCGCGTGCCTGATGTGGATGGACGTGGCGATGCTTCTGATGGTCAAATCACGCCTCCAAGCAATATTGATACGCCTACAAATACCAATACCAATACTAATTCTAACTCAACAAATACGAACAATAGCACTACAGGTTCTGGTATAGATGACACGATTTTCACACCACCGAGTAGTAATACCAAGCTGATCTATTATACGGTGAAATCTGGCGATTCACTGTTTAAAATCGCCCAAAAACACCACTCTACTATTGCTGCTATTAGACAGTTAAATAACCTTCCTACTGATTTATTGGCTGTTGGTCAACGTTTAAAGATCGAAGTAAGCGAATCTCCCAGCACCTCCACGATCTACACCTCTTATGTGGTAAAATCGGGTGACTCCCTCTATAAAATCGCACAATTACATAGTGTTTCGGTAGAGGTGTTGAAAAGCATTAATGGCTTAACAGGTAACAACTTATTCATAGGTCAAAAATTGAGAGTACCCAGCGGCGGGAATACCAGTGCGGTAACAACAACTTATACCGTCCTTCCTGGTGACTCATTGGCGAGAATAGCCCAGCATTTCAACACATCTGTTGAGCTGATCATTAACTTGAACAACCTCACCAATAATTCGCTATTCATAGGGCAGCGGATATTTGTTCCCATTTTAGGTCCAGGCCATACCGCTGAAATTCCAGCCCCACCCGCTCCTATTGAGAATAGCGGTTATAGTAAGGTGCCTATCATTTATGTGGTCAAAGGTGGAGACACGCTTAATAGCATAGCCGAAAGATTCGGCACAACAGCCTCGGATATCCGCCAGAAAAACAAATTGCGCAATGACAATTTACTAGTGGGGCAAAAGTTGATCGTTGGAGAAGAAGAAGTGCAAATGATGCCGAATGTGCGTCAGGATTTAGAGTATAAACCCACATTAAAGATAACTGGCTCTGTAGGTAAAAACGGGCAGAACTTCGCGGAAGATGTACTGATGGTACAAAATAGGTTGATCGAATTAAACTTTGCAGAACAAAGCACATTGCAAAGCGAAATGCCTGCTGAAGTGAATAAAGAGAAGCTAGCTGACGCCAGTATTCCGAATACCATTTTTTGTATTGAAAAATTCGAGTCTACTTTACTGAGCGATCACATAGCTGACGCTTTACTGCTACCCGATTCTAGTAAGTTGATGTTATTGGATATCGCTATTCCTAGTGCTAACGAAGAAAGTCAATTCGCCATTCGTCAGAACTTATTAGATTTTCAATGGACGTTCTCTGATGGTGCGAAACTGTTCGACCTTCCATTACAAGATCCTGTAGGCGAAACCACCACGGGAAATTACGCGGATGATATTAACAGAGTCCAAGAAAGGCTGGTGCAGTTAGGGTATTTAGCTGCGACACATGGGGAAAGTGTGAACCATGGTGGCGTATCTGGTTTCAATAAGATCAGCAAAACCATACAAGCGATCAAAAAGTTTCAGGAGAGGAAAGTAAAGTATTGGGCGCAACACGAACAGTGGAATACCGACCTGACCTATACCTTTGGCATCATCAATCCGAACGACCTGACTTTTAATTTTCTTAAGAATTATCAAGAGCATCAATTACAATTCAACACACCAGATTCCAATCAGCCTATTGCCAATGTTGTTTTCAAAAACTTTGTAAGAAGTCCGTTCACCATTAATACGGACGGCATCGCTTATTTGGGTACATTAAGTCCGCGAAAACTGCCTTTGCATACCTACCTTAGTTTAGGGCTTAGTGCGGCACAAGCCAGAGCCTTACAATATGTTTCCCAACATGAGGGGAATTTTGACGCGTTGAATACTTACGACAAAGCGATCCTTTCTTATGGATTCATTCAATTCGCAGGCGGAAATAGAGGCTTAGCACCACTCTTATCTTTGATCAAAAACGAATATCCGAAAGAATTTGAGTTTTATTTTCAGCGATATGGTATCGATGTGGAGTACAGTATTGAGCAGGGAAAGATAAAATTCGCACAAATCGTACTCATAGATGCTAATGATGGAAGTGTTTTAAGAAGTGAAAATGCGGAAAAAAGAATTAGTGCTGATAAACGATTATTAGGCGCATTTTTGAGAGCCAGTTATGACCCGGTTATCCAAAAAGCACAGATACGTTCGGCACAAATGCGCTATGTGCTTCCCGCATTGGAATTCCTCTTGAATTTCTCTCATAATGTGAACGGGCAATGGATTTTGATAGACGATGTACCTATTCAAAAAATAATACGCTCTGAAATGGGAATCACCATTTTAATTGACATTACGGTCAATCAATGGGTGGTTAAAGCCCGTGATCATTTCACTCATGCCATTAAAGCCGTGGCGACACAAAAAGGAATCACTTCTACACACGGCATCTACAATATTGATGAAAAAGCATTGGTCAAAGAAATCATAAAAGTTGGAGATAGTAGAGTGAAATACCGTGTTGCGGACATCTATCAAAACAGCGGATTAAGTACATATAAAACGCCTATTTAAAAGTTCTGGCATCATTTTCTGATTGAATTTTTAACACATTCACGTTTATTCTCATTCTGCATTTAGCAAGCTAAAGCACTTTACTTTTATTGATTTATCCCCTATATTTGGTGTAACAATAGTTACATAATAAGATCAACTATCTGTCTTACGACATCCCCTCGTTTTATGAAACACTTTACACACACACTCATTCTCTTCTTGTTCCTCTCACTTTTGAGTCTTACGGCTTTACAAGCGCAACAAAAATTTGAGCGTTTCAGTAGAACCGTTACCAATTCCGAATTAGAGAAAAGAAGTCAAGATGTCGAGTTAAGAGTAAAATCGACTCGCTTACATTTCAAGAAAGTGGACGAAAGAAATAGAATCATTCCCTTCACCAAAGAAGATATCGTCACCATTGAAAAATACCTTTTGTCGATCAAAGGAGCTTACGCCTGTCAATCCAGTGTAGTTGACAAACGCGTAGTGCTTTTCAGTGATCCCGATCAAGATGCTGCCTTTGAAACACCGACATTAGTCGATGCTCTGGCAAAAATGAATTATGTTGTCACGGGTACTAAAAGCGGTTATGAAACCAAAGTATTCAACAAGAACTTTAATACGGGTGATTGTAAAACGGAACCACCTGTATACAGTGTTGAAAATGTGAATAATGATTGTAACGATTGTGGTGAAGTGAATATCAGTGAAGAACTGAAAGAAAAATACAAGTCTTCCTATTCCGCACCCGCCATTAACTTCGAGTTTGACGAGTAATATCGCTATTCTTACATAACACAAAAACAAAAAAAGCCTCTGGTGAAAATATATCACCAGAGGCTTTCTAATTTTAATCAGAAATCAGATGCTTAGCTGAATAAATTCATATCATCCAACACCTTCATTACGCCACGAACCGCGTCCGCAGAAGTGTTTAACATCGCTTTTTCTTCATCATTCAAATCTAATTCTAAGATCTTCTCGATACCGTTTTTACCTAAAACAACAGGTACACCTAAGAAGATATCTTTCAAGCCATACTCCCCATCTAACCAAGTACAACATGGGAAAATACGACGCTCGTCTTTAGCGATCGTTTCCGCCATTTGAGCAGCAGCAGCACCTGGAGCGTACCAAGCTGATGTTCCCATTAGCTTAACCAATTCACCTCCACCTTTCTTAGTACGTTGTACGATCGCGTCTAAACGATCCGCATCTACTAATTCAGTAACAGGAATACCCGCAACAGTTGTATAACGCGGTAATGGTACCATAGTATCACCATGACCTCCCATCAATACCGCTTGAATATCGCGCGGAGAAACACCTAACTCCATCGCTAAGAAAGAACGGTAACGTGCGGTATCTAAGATACCTGCCATACCCATTACTTTGGTTCTAGGCGACTTAGAAGTCAAGTAAGCACAGTAAGTCATTACATCCAATGGGTTCGCCACTACGATGATGATCGTGTCAGGTGAATGCGCGATCACGCTATCTGTAACCGACTTTACGATCTTAGCGTTCGTGCTGATCAAGTCATCACGACTCATACCCGGGCGACGAGGAATACCACTTGTGATGATCGTGATATCAGAACCAGCAGTAGCCGTATAATCATTCGTCACACCCGTAGTCATGGTGCTGTAAGAGTTGATCGGAGATGTTTCCCACATATCCAAGGCTTTACCCTCTGCGATACCTTCTTTGATATCAAGAAGAACAACTTCCTTCGCGAAATTCGCATGAGCGATCACATTCGCGCACGTAGCACCTACATTACCGGCACCTATAACCGAAATTTTCATGGTTAGTATTGCTTTTTTCGTAACGAATCAGAAGTAAATGCCCAAAACAGCAGCCTAAATCGTTACCCTTAGTTGAAAATCGACGCGAATATACATAATCAAGTACTCAATTGAGGAAAAGTAAAAGCTTTAGGAACCTTCAACACTATATTCTGGTTAAACAGACCATAAATGGCTTTGAAAAAGATTCTTATGGGCAAGCTGAAAAACTTTTCAAAAAAGTTTTAGAAATAGAATCCAATTGACGTATATTTGCAGCCCACTCGGAAAAAGAGTGTTTGTTCTTTACAATCTTATTAAGCAGAAGTAGCTCAGCTGGTAGAGCACAACCTTGCCAAGGTTGGGGTCGCGAGTTCGAATCTCGTCTTCTGCTCCATTCTTCTTTTTTGAAAGATGGTAATGATCAGGCCCAGGTGGTGGAACTGGTAGACACGCAGGACTTAAAATCCTGTTCCCCTTAAAGGAGTGCGGGTTCGATTCCCGCCCTGGGCACTTTTCATTAAAAAAATATAGACTCGCTTTCTATTTATAGCAAAGCACTCTATATTTACCATTAGCTTCAGCAGAAGTAGCTCAGCTGGTAGAGCACAACCTTGCCAAGGTTGGGGTCGCGAG
>JAHDGT010000196.1 GCA_020631675.1 Bacteroidota bacterium | reverse complement strand
CCGCAACAGGCGCACTCACACGCCATTCAGCACCCTTAATACCACTCCTATCCCTTGCGCGCGCAAAGGGAAAAATGGTACTCCGACGGCAACATTAGATAGAGCGTGCGAATGAAAAACCCATCAATCATGCCTACCATCGCCTTTATACCCTTAAGAGGGGGAAGCAAAAGCATCCCACTAAAAAATATCAAGCCTTTATGCGGTAAACCGCTGGTCTGGTATAACCTATTCGCACTGGAAAAAGCCACTTCCATAGATAGAGTAGTGGTCGCAACTGATAGCACAGACATTAAGTCGGTCGTTCAAAGCTTCGACTTTAAAAAGGTAGAGGTATACGATCGGGATTCCGAAAATGCACAAGACCACAGCAGCACGGAAAGCGTCATGCTGGAATACCTTAGAAAAGAAGTCGCCACCAAGGCATTGAAAGTAGAAGATCGGTTTATTTTAGTGCAAGCTACTTCGCCACTCACGCTCAGTAATCATTTCAACGAAGCCTGTTATCAATTGGAACAAACGGGCTCGGATTCCCTACTCAGCTGTGTGCGCATCAAGCGTTTCTTCTGGCGTGCTGATGGCACACCCCTTAACTACGATCCTGCGGCCCGCCCACGAAGACAAGATTTTGAAGGCGACTTGATGGAGAATGGTGCTTTTTACATCAATACCGTAGGCAATATACTACGAGATGAAAACCGACTCAGCGGCAAAATAGCCGTCTACGAAATGCCCGAACACACCGCCATCGAAATAGACGAACCAGATGATTGGATCATTGCGGAGCGACTCTTACAACGCCACTTGCCCGCGAATGTGAAAAAAGCGATGCGTTCAGACATTCGCATCAAACTCTTCATCACCGATGTGGATGGTGTGCTCACTGATGCCGGCATGTACTATTCCGAACATGGTGACGAAATGAAAAAATTCAACACCCATGATGGAAAGGGTTTGCAATTGCTTCGAGAAGCCGGTATTAAAACAGCGATCATTACGGGAGAGAATACCGTCATGGTAAAACGCAGGGCACAGAAACTGAAAGTACAGCATGTGTACCAAGGTGTGCCGCACGGTAAAAAGCTAAAACGAGTATTAGAAATTTGCGAGAAAGAAAATGTCAAACTTTCGGAAGTAGCCTATATCGGAGATGATGTTAATGATTTAGATGCTTTGCAAGCAGTGGGCTTGCCAGCTTGTCCGAGTAATGCTTTACCACAAGTAAAAGCAGTACCCAATATCCTCCATATCGCTAAAAGTGGAGGCACAGGTGCCGTAAGAGCCTTCGCTGAGTATGTGCTCGCGAATCATCACCCTAAGGAAAAGACTTAGTGAATACTACTTAGTCGTTCCTATGCTTTTCCAAAATGGAGATTACAGTGTCAATTAGTAGTTCCATTTCTTCTGCTATTTTTTCAGAAGACAGTCCGAGCTTATATAAAGCTATAACACCTTTAGCTTTTCCTTTTTCGATCCCGATGGCTTCGCCTTTCTCGATCCCGATGGCTTCTCCTTTCTCGATCCCGATGGCTTCGCCTTTTGCTAATCCTCTTAAAAAGAGGTGATCTTTATTTACATCATAGTGAATAGGCATGTCTTTAATTATTTTTTCTGTTTCTAATTGTAAATTACGTAATCTTGAAATGATTAGCAATTGTCTGAGATAGCGTTCTTGTTCTTGTTCTGAACTTGCCAGTTGTCTCAGTCTACTTGTGATTAAACGAAGAATTTGCTCAATGTGTTCTTTTGGGTATTTACCCAATAAAGCCATCATAACTACTTCGGGCACTTGTTGTGCTAATAAGTACTGCGTGTTTATCTTACGGAGGCTAATAATATCAAACCCGTTAAAAATCTCTTTTGGCTTTAGCTTTGATCGCATGTTTACCTTAGTCTTACCTAAATAGATCACTACATGCTTAATTGGCAGCTTGTATTTTCTTTGAAGCAAAGCATGATACTCTTGCATGCGAAAAAGCATATCCACATCATTGTTCGTTTGGAATTCTAAATGTAGTAGAAGTTCTTCTTTTTCCTTGGTAACTATCTTGTAGAGAAAGTCAACCTCACGCTCTAAGGTTTTTGTGATTTTCTCTTGTAAGGGCTGATAACTTCGAATCTCAATACCCAACTCCATCTCAATAAGTGGAATGAAAATGAATTGCGCATTTTCTTTGAATATTCTATCGAAAATATTTCCACTCTGTTTTCCCGAGTCTTCTTTCGCCATTGTCTTATCGTTTGTGAATAAGAGCAGATAAAGGCATGTAAAATCCCGTAGAAAGTTATTTTTTATCAATTTTTAACGGATATACAACAAGCAAGCCCAGAATAGCGTAATTAGGAGGTAAAGTTATTTCTCTGATGTCATATCATGGATGTAACTTTGTGTCTCCCGTTTCTTCTAAGTAAGTAGATACAGAAAAATCAATTAGATATGAAAAAGATAACTTGGACACTTAGTATACTGACTATGACCTTAGGAGCATTCTTGCTGTTGAGTTCTTTCGGATGGGGCGATAAAAAAGCTAAAGAAAGAACAAAGGTGAATTGGATGACTTTTGAAGAGGCGATAGCGGCTAGTAAAGAAGAGCCTAAGCGCATCCTGGTTGATATCTATGCCGATTGGTGCGGATGGTGCAAGCGCATGGACAGAGATACCTACGGACATGAAGACATTGCTGAGTACATCAACGATAACTTTTATGCCATCAAGTTCAATGCAGAGCAGCGAGAGCCTATAACGATCGGCGGTGAAACTTACGAATATTACCAGCAGGGAAGGAGAGGTGCTCATGAGCTGGCCTTGGCACTCTTAGACGGACAGATGGGTTTACCCTCAACCGTCTTTTTGGATCGTACTTTCAGTAAAGAACAGGTGGTACCGGGTTATTTAGCCCCTCGTGATATGGATGGCGTGTTACATTACTTTGCCGAGGGATATGCAGCGAAACATATACCTTATGCGATGTTCGAACGCAAATTCAAATCTAAGATTCCTGAATAAGAGAAAGGAATATGACTTGTGGGTGAAAAAACGTAAATTCGCGGCTGGCTTGAGCTGGCTGAGGAAAAGGGAACCGTTTCACCCCTTATTATACCCTATAATACAATCAGTCAGAATAAGCTGAAAGCACCCTTGGTCTTTATTGATCAAGGGTGTTTTGTTTTTTGATGCAGTTTCTGCAGAATACTTGTTGCCCGCTTTCATGCTCTAAGGTCGCGATAGACTGATATACTTTCAAATGATCAAGCTGCCTAGTTATTACGGGCATGGAATAGTAATTCGTTATAGAAATACTAAATAACAATAAGCCGATGAAGGGAGTGGATAAATGTTGGTAGTTAAAGCGTCTTGTCTGTGTCTTTTTGGAAAGAATCTGTTTCACTCTGGCTTTTAGTTCACTTTCTCCAAAATAGGAAACCATAGCTCCCCCTTCCGTTGCTGTAGATTGAAGTGTACTAGCTAACTGCAGTTTTTTCATTTTTAACAATAGCTGAGCATAATCTTGAGGTGTATCTCCATTATTGATGATCGCGAAACGATCAGCGATGAACTCACTTAAACGGTCGAGTTCTTTTCTTAGGAAATAAAATACTGGATTAAATATCCAAATAACCTGCAGGGCACTTAGCCCGATTTTACTCCAAGTATCTTTTTGTACGATATGGGCTACCTCATGCCACAATATGGCATTTCTTTCTTTTTCTTTTAATATTGATAAATCATCTTGCCAGATGATGTAAGAGTGAAAAAGCTGAAAAGAACCAACGCTTATAGGTCTAGGCGGGTATAGAATGATGTATTTTTGATTACCCAGTTTCAACTCCTCCTTTTTGCTAATGCGTATGATGTAAAATAAATAAGCTATTCTAACGAATAAGAGTAAAAGTATGATGCAAGCAAGAATAGGAACCGCATTGAGTATCAGTGGTCGTGACGCGAGTAGAAAGTCATAAGTCGGTTGTGATTTGAAAAGTATCAGATTATCCAAGACGACCTCTTGGCAATTACAAAACCCTTCCGTACTAGCAGCTAATTCATAGCACATTTCCATTTCCTCGCCCTGATCCGGGCAATAAGCCAGCCAGACATCTTCAGGTATCGTGTGTTCATGAAGACACACTTCGTAAATATGCGCATCAGTATGCGCCTTTAAGCTGTCCATTACCCAAGGAATAGCTAAGCTGAAACCTATAGTGCCCAATAGCAACCACCTACGGGTATCTAAACTCACTTTGTTTCTTAAAAACAAGTACAGCAATGTTCCTACAATAGAAAGTAAGTAGGTGATCAGCAGGTAATTAATAAGCACATCTGTCATATACAGCGCTTGTAGGGGGCGGGAGCTATTCTTTCTTACTATCGTTGATCAAATCCTGAATCTCGTTTAACTCTTCATTACTCACCTTATCATTGTCCATAAGAGCAGAAACCAATGAAGTCGCACTACCGGAAAAGGCATTTTCAATGACATTGGTTAACAACTTCTTTTGGTAGTCCAGTCTACTCATCTTGGGAGAATACTGATGCATTCTACCGAAAGTTTCATGCTCTATATAAGACTTATCCTCTAATATACGGATGGTAGTGGCGATGGTATTGTGGTGCGGCTTTTTTTCGTTAGGATCAGCCGGCCAAGCTTCAACGATCTCTTTTAGAAACCCTTTTTTTAGTCGCCATAAAATATTCATGATTTTAAGCTCTAAGGGAGTTAATAAACTACTCTTCTTATTCATAGGTCATCGCTTTGTAGCAAAATTACGACTATTTGATACGTTTGTCAACTAATTAATTAGTAGAAACGACTCGTTAACTTATAAAAACAAAAGCACCCCCCGGAATACGCTCCGGAAAGGTGCTTCGACATAATGTCCCCCAAAATTGTCATTGCTATAAAAATAAATGCCTAAAAGCTTATTGGTTAGGTGTTTGTAAGTTGAAACCTTAGGCATTTAATTGAGCTGTGGTGCGCTCGGTATATTCAAGCTAATTGCTTGCTAAATACGATTCTTTGATGCTGAAATGGTATATTGGTTTAAATGAAAAAAGACGGTTTTCGAAATAAAAACCGTCTTTTAACGTTTGCTAACGAATGCGCGATAATCACCGTAATATGGTAATATTACCTTTTTGAGTGATTGTCTCTTCTTCATTACAACCCACTTTTACTGTAGCTGTACAATAGTAGGCTACTACAGATAATTCAGCGGCTTGACTTTGGTCATTGGATGGATACGAACCATCCCAGGAAAAATCAGGATCATCACTTTCAAAGATGCGATTACCCCAGCGGTCGTATGCGATGAAGAGGAAGTCGAATACGTTTTCCGAGGGGGTACTTATTTCTAAAAAGTCATTTATTCCATCGTTGTTCGGTGAGAATGCGCTGGGTATTAGAAGTATTCCACTTTCTGGAGACGGCTCTTCAAACATAACTTCTATTTCGTCTTCATCTGAGCCACAAATGTTTGAAACTGTGATTTGGTAAAATCCACTTTCACTTACTGTGATTTGAGGTGAGGTATCCCCTGTTGACCATAGATAATTGTCTGTGGAAAGATGATCTATGCCTAACGAAAGGGGAGCGGAGCATATAGTGGTATCATTGCCCAGATCAGCATATGCTAAAGGGATCACATCAACATAAACAGAATCGGAGTCTGTAGAACAACCGGCTGTTACTGTTACAGAGTAAAAGCCAGCGTCGCTAACTTCAAGAGTTGACAAGGTAGAACCATCTTGCCATAAATAAGAGTCATATTCATAGGCTGAAGAAGGACTTAAAATTAATTCTTCGTCGGCACAGATACTCTCAGGAGCTAAAAGGTCAACCTCTATTGTAGGATAAGGGATACCTCTGACAAAATTGGGCAAGCCCACTTTGGAGTAATTTCCAGCAAGGTAGAAAGCATCTTCTTGGAAATTACATGAAGCCCCAACTTCATTTGGATTATTGATAACGGCTAGACTGGGAACACCGACGATAACTCCATCCTCTCTGATTCCCCTGGAGAGGTATATTTTCCCATCAGGGCCAAGTTGCATTTGTCCGAAAATATAGTCTGGAGTTGTATGGATTATTTCTTGAGATAATTCAGGATTGTCACTTGTTATATCGTATTGGTATATAGATTTATCTTTTTCGAAGTTGGCTATGTATAGCCTATTTCCGTCTGGAGAAAATTCGATTCCATAAGCTTGATCTACTCCACTGAAAGTATAAGTGGCGGGCGAGATCAGTCCGCTAAATCGGTCAAAGGGGTAGTATTCCACCTTATCACTTTGAAGGAAAGCCATTGCTATGGCATCTCCACTTGGACTGCTTTTTAAAACCCCGACTTTATCGTTATTGATGTTGGTAGATGAACCTGTGAAAGAACTGACCATATCAGGTAACTGGATGCCAGAGCTAATAATAGGTATGGACAGAAACTCATCATTCCCATATACTTTTGTCATTACCCATATCTTTCCTGCTTCGCATGAGTGTATTGCTGTGCAACGCTCGGTGTTTTGTGAAAGAATCAGTGTGTTTTTTTCTATCACTTCACCATTACCATCGTTTGCGGAAAGGTCTACAATGCTGTATCTGAAACCATTAGAACTGTTTTTAAAATCATTTGTGAATAAGTAAAATAGATGACTATTGAGACCACCAGTGTAAAAATCAGGGTTTGGAACGATAGTAATGGCATGCGTAGCATTTTCGTGGCCAAGAAGACCTGTTCCTCCTGCCATAACATCGTGATTTTTGTTCCAGACGGTCAAACCATCCGAATAAAAAAGCAAATCACCTGTGGCTATATCAGAGATTGTGGCTACACCTTCGATTGTATAAATCTGTCCATCTGTAAGAGCTGTTGCTGACCCACTTTCAAAACTAATACCTGCGTTCCAGCCGAAATACCAATTATTGTTTTCTTGGGCTTGAATTAAAGGAGACGAAAAGTAAAGCTTGAGAAGTGATAGGAGGAAGAAGCCTGATAGTTGTTTCATGAAATCTAATTTATGTCAGTTCTTGTTTTATGTCTTTAAAATTCCCCAATGTCACATCCCAAATATCGTTCTGTGCTTTGCGTAAGGCTTGTTCCACCTCACCTTGATTCAAATAATCCACGAACTGCAGGATCTTATCCGTTAAGTCAGGGTCAGTTACCTCTGCACCCCACTCTGGGTGTTGAATGTCTTTTAAGAAGTAACCCACCTTTTCATGGCTGATCAAACTGAAAATGGGAATATCCAAACCGAAGGGGATCATCTGGCTGTGACCGCGCATGCCTATGACCACTTTTAGGTTCAGGTCATTAAAAGTTTTTAGGGCTTTTGCCGTTGTATGACTGGTGATGTTGACACTGTCAAATTCCACACCCCTTGCACGCAACCAGTCTTCTGCTTCTAAATCTACATAGCAGTGGGAGATGTGAACCAATCGATGCCCTTGTGCGACAAGTTTTTTGAGTGCGGCAGCTAATCGGTCCATCACGGCTTCGGTATGTTCACCGAATCTCAGGTTTTTTCTGTCTAAAGCGATATTGAGACCAATAGTACCACGCTCTGCAATAGGAAGACTTTGACTGCTGTTATTTAAGTCGGGATAAAATTTATTGAGTACCGTAGTGACACAAGGTTGATAAACGATTTTATCGTGTAAAGAATCTGGAACATACTTTTTTATAGAATTGATACTACCATGATTACGAATACCGAAGAAAGCACTCTTTTCTAATAAGAGCTGGAGACTTTCTTTAAAGATCGGGTCGAAATCACCTTGCCCACGAAAACGATTATAGCCAACAGTATAAACGAAAATAGGCACATTGATTTGCTCAAGTAGTGCATTGGGTATGGCCCATTGCCAGCCTGATGCTTGGTTGGGGTTGGTATCCTTTAGAAATAGTCCACCTCCCCCTATGATCAAGGCATCATGCGCATTGATCTGTTGAATTAGATCAGCATTGACCGGTGCCTTGATATCAACTTTTGAATAGTGAACATCGTGGAGT
>JAHDGT010000195.1 GCA_020631675.1 Bacteroidota bacterium | reverse complement strand
ACCTCACTTGTCATATGGCAACCGAACTCATTTTCAACACGGGCATAAATAACACCTGATGTTGCATTATAAGTCGCTGATAGAGCCGCTGTATTCGCGTCCGCGTCCGCTTGTGTGGCATGATACGTGACCGTATTTCCACCAACTGGATCCACTGTAGCATCCAAGGTACCGATCTCGAAATCACCTGTTCCGTCAAGATTGTCACAAGCCTCTATCTCGGCCGGAGCCGCTTGTGGTAAAGGATACAATGTCAGTGTAACTTCGCTGGTCAAGTAACAGCCATCGCTGTTCTCTACTCTGGCGTAGACCATTGTACCATCAGCTGCGGTATAAGGGCTGCTCAATGCGCCTGTCGCCGCATCAGCGTCTGCCTGAGAGGCGTGGTAGGTCACTGTGTTGCCGCCGTCAACATCTACTGTAGCATCAGCTTCCGTTAGTGTGAATGGCGCACTGCCGTTCGTATCATTATTGCCCGCGTCATTATCACAAACGAATAGCTCCGCTGGTGCTATGCCCGGTAATGGATATAGTGTCAGTGTCACTTCGCTGGTCAGGTAACAGCCGTCGCTGTTCTCTACTCTCGCGTAGACCACTGTTCCGTCAGCTGCCGTATAAGGGCTGCTCAATGCCCCAGTGGCCGCATCGGCGTCCGCTTGAGAGGCGTGGTAGGTAACCGTGTTGCCACCATCTACATCTACCGTTGCATCAGCATCCGTTAGCGTAAATCCTACACTACCGCTACCATCATCACAAACGAATAACTCTGCTGGTGCGATATTAGGCAATGGATATAGTGTGAGCGTCACTTCCGCTGTTGCGGGGCAGCCTACTAATTCATCGACTATGCGCGCATAAACTATTGTACCATCAGCAGCTGAATAAGGGCTACTCAAAGCAGCATTGCCCGCATCCGCATCCGCTTGTGAAGCGTGGTAGGTAACGGTGTTTCCACCATCCACATCAACTGTTGCATCAGCATCTGTAAGCGTAAAGGCACCGCTGCCAGCACCTCCATCATCACAAGCGAGCAGTTCATCATTAGCAGCAGCAGGTACGCTTAAAACAAGTACTGTCAGGTCTTTTGTATTGGAACAACCCGTTACAGGATCCGTTACCGTTAGTGATAGATCAGTATTCGCATCCGGACAGATTTCTGTCATGGAAGCGGTAGGTGAACTGACCGCGGAAGCAGGGAACCATTGGTAAGTATAAGCGGGGTCATTCGCTACTCCGATCATCGTACAACTGCCTGCACAAACAGAGACAAAGGGATCCAGATCCACTTCTACATTCGGAACGACCGAAAGACTAACCGTATCGGAAGCCGTACAGCCATCTTTTGATATAGTCAATATGTAAGTGATCGGGCCTTCTGGTGTTGCCGTAGGCTGTGCACTATTCGGATCATCTAAAAATAAGCTTGGCGACCAAGAATAGGTCACACCGTCTTCTGCTGCAAGCCCCCCTATGGTCACATCGGTTTCCGAGCAAACGGTTTGATCTGGACCCGCATTGACCTCTCCAGCTTGAGAAACAATGTTTTGAATCGCTTCGCCTTGGCAGCCAGTTGTATTGTCTGTTATTAGTACTGTATAAGAAGTAGGGCCGGTTATGGTCGCTATCGGATTAGGATTGTTGGTTGCGTCATCTAAGGTAGCTGCATCTGACCAGTTATAAGTGATATTATCATCAGGAGTAGCAGGACCTAATGTAACGGTAGTTTCATCACAGATCACAATATCTGGTAGAGTTAATGTTGGATTAGGGCTTACATTTACTTCAATAGGCACCTCTGTAGAACAACCACCTGTAGCATTGGTAATGGTAAGCGTATAAGTAGTAGGGCCCGTAATACCAGATACAAAAACTATGCTTTCTGTAGTAGAACTCAAACCTGTAGTAGGGTTCCAGGAATAGACCAAATCATCAGGATTGCCATTGTAACTATAAGTGTCCACTGTAGTACCAATAGCTACTGCATCTGCCCCTTCACATAAATAAACTGGACCAGGTATGAAAACAGGGAGCTCTGTCAATGTCTCTATGGTAACATCATCTGTTTCCGTACAGCCGAAACCTGTGGCCGAAACGGTATAGGTAGCTGCAGTAGTTCCCGAAATAGTTAATGTAGGATTGGAACTTGTCGGATCATCCAGTCCGTCCGTAGGTGTCCAACTATAGGTCAAGCCTGGTATCGGGTCACTACCGAGAGAAACCTGATCTCCTTCACAACCAGCGGCACTAGAAGTCGCTAAAGCCGAGCCGCGCAGTACATTCACTCTGACCGAGGTGTCGGCACTACAGCCCGTCACATCGTCTGTTACGGTAAGAGAATAGGTTCTACTATAAGTACCTGGCGAGGCAGTAGGATTAGAGCTGGTGGGGTCATCTAAGCCAGTACCTGTCCAACTATAAGACCAACCGACTACTGGGGGACCACCTATCTGTATACTTCCTCCTGAACAAACCCAACCTCCTTCGGCATCAGCTACTGGTTGCGCATAAGCGGAGTTAAATACTTCCACTTCGAAGAAGCAGCTAATGCTCGGGTCTACTTTGCTCGTATAAGTCGCAGTATAGAGTATATCAGAAGTGATGTCAGCTACGAATTCAGGATTCATACAATCGGTACAACTCAAATTGGTTCCTGGACTCCAAACAATATCCCAAAATTCAGGATCCAAAGGTACATACATAGTATTACCCATTGTACCTAAACCACAGCCAATATCCTCGCTGAATTGTGGATCTATAACGGGGCAGCCATCACCATCACAGACTGGACAAATCACCCGAGTGTCCGTACAAACAGCACCACCTGTATTATCCGCATTGGGTCCCCAACTCACTGTTACTTGATACTCTGTACACTCAGTGGTAGGCAACACATAAGGCATTGGTTCACTGGAAGTGTTTGTTAAACCACCCGAAACCGGATCCACAAAACTAACAGCATCACCTGAAAGTGTCGTCCATTCATAAGTGGCTTGACCATCACAGCAATCAGGTGTACCAATTTGGATGGGGGTACCACATACAGTGACCGTATCTTCTGCTCCGGCATCCGCCCAAGCAACGTGGGCCAATAGTGAATCAACCGAATAGCAACTACCACTGGCCTCGTCAAAAACAGTAAGTGTATAAGTGTAAGGATTAGGGTTAGGAACAACTCCACTAAAAAACATAGGTTGTGCCGTCACTTGATCATCTATGTATAAGCCGGGTGCCCAGCCATAAAATACACCTGGTAAAGTTGTATTATTTCCTATGGTCACATCTGTACCTTGACAAACGTATACATCAGCACCCGCATCGGCTTCGAAACCATTGGGATCCACCTCAATGCTTGAGGTCGTCACACAGCCATTGCCATCGTCAACCGTTAAGGTATAGGTGGTCGCTGTAGCGGGATCGGCTATAGGGTCAGGGCAATCTGAACAGCTCAGACCATCGGTTGGTGACCAGGAATAAGTAATGGGTACTAAAGAAGGAATGGCAGACATACCAATTTGCACGCCCCCTTCTTCACAAGCATAAGTGAAATCGCCTCCTGCATCTGCTTGAATGGGGAATATAGCAGCACCTGCTTCTACCAAACAGCCGTCGGCACCTGTTACGGTTAAGGTATAATTATCTTCTGTACCAAAGGTGACAGTAGGCGTTGCAACACTTGGATCATCTAGACCAGCAGCAGGTGACCAACTATAGGTATAGGGTTCCGTACCACCTGATACGGAAACCTCAAAAGTAGCCGTACCGCCTGTTGTTGGGCAATAAAATAAAGGCGTTATACTTACTTCAGGAGCTTCTCCTTGAATACCAATGGTCACTACATTAGATACGATTGGTTCCGTTGTACAACAACTGTGTTGATATATTCTTCTAATTTGTGCTTCGCCTTCTATACTTACATCTTCATTCAAATCTACAGTCGTCGCGCCTGCTATTACTTCCCAAGTTGCACCGCCATCATAGCTGATTTCCCAGCTAAATGTTCCAGATCCGCCACCATTGGCAAATTCATCTGTAGTGATGGTAGGTAAGCTTTCATTGAGGCATACTTCTGTTACTTGTGTGGTAATGGTATTGGTAAAGGCTGCCGGGCATTGTTCTTGTAAGATGATTTCCCCATCTACACACATAATATCCAAAGCGATAATACCTCCACCAGCGGCGGGATCGTCAAAGTCGTATCCCTGAGCATTGACCCAAACATTTAGAAAACCATCATTGTCTGTATCTCCTAAATAATAGATTTCATTACCAAAACGATCGCCCGCTTCAATTACTCCCTCGGGGAAATCCGAAGCATCCAATGTTTTAGCCGATTTAAAGGTTCCATCCGCATTTAAGGTAACTATATGCATGGCTCCCGCATCATTATTAGGTAATGCGTAACCTGGATCACCAATCAATAAATCAACAATGCCATCTCCATCAATATCATCTATGACCTCAATACCACCTTGCCACGGGCGATTAGCAAGCTGCAATACATTTGTATCAGATATTAACTGCTCTGTTCCTATGGTACCATCGGCGTTCATATACCATATATATTGTTCCCAAACATAGCCAGTCGAAAAAGAACCCGATCTAGTCGTTATCACAAAATCATCTACGCCATTGCCATCAAAATCACCCAAATCCGTCACACTTTCTATACTTACCTCACCGGTGAAAAAAGTGCCATCTCCCGGAAAAGTTGGGGTAGATATAGGAGTAACGTTTTTAATGGTACCATCCGCGTTAATGGATAAGATATAAAGGTCATTGTTTCCATCTACTACCAGCATATCGTCAATACCATCACCATCTACATCTCCAATATTCTCTAAGTCTCTTGCAAAATACGAATCCAGAATCCCTGTAGGATACTCACTATATGCGGGTGTATAGATACTGGCTACTGTTCCATCGGCATTCATATATAGCACGTGAATTCCTCCAACAAAGCAATCACCTGTCTCAGCATAACAAAGTGACGCATTAGAAACAACAATATCAGGAACGCCATCTCCATTCAAATCTCCAATGGGAACCGCATCTGTACCAAAATCACCTTGAGTTTCGTATAGGTTGGGTAAGCCACCTATGGTTTCTGTAATAAACTCATAATCTAAGATAGAACCATCTTCATTCATCAAGAAAATGAAAAGTGACCCTGTATAATCTCCCCAAGGAGGTAAATATACATAGGTTCCTTGTTCTGGTGAACCTACCGCAATATCATCTACGCCATTGCCGTCTATATCGCCAATATTACTGATATTGCCGCCCCAAGGGTTTATTTCATATAAGTTGGGTACTGCCAAATCAATTTCCCCGCCACCTGTTGTCGTGCCATCGCCTATAAGGGTGTAGTTCGCGCATGACTCTTGTGCGAAAGTCGAATGCGGACTTATGTATGAACCAAGAAGCACTATACCTAAAGCAATAAGGCGAATACCCAGAAGAAATCCAAAGGGTTCCGACCTTAATTTAAGCTTGTTGAATAAACTGAAATAAACAAGTCTCATAGTTTCAAAGTTGAAAATAACTTAAGTGTGCCATAGTCTACCCCATAGAAAAGTGACTATGTGAAGTACGTTAGCCATTCCAGCATGAATCAGGCCATAGCATCCAATTTTTCGTGTAAACATTGCCTTTTCAAAATCACGTAAAATCACCAATAAGGTCAAATCAAACTGAATATCAACACATTATAGGCAAGGGTTATTAATTTCAGACAAGTCTCAGTCAATACAAAATCATTATACATTATTAATATTAAAATTTATTGAAAATCAAAAAGTCTGAACGCTTATACCTATTCGTCAAACATTTCCCTAACAAATGATGCTTTCGTGTAAAAATCTTACAACGCAAATCACATGAATAATTTTCAATTATTCAAAAAATTGATTTACAAATACTTAATCAAATCCACCTTTTCAATACTCTCTATGAGATTTTTTTATCCAAAAGACATTACATACTTTGCCCCTGCTCAACACACGATATACATTTGCTGCCCTTCTAAAATAAGCGTTGTCTACCTGAATTACATTTTATTAAATGTCACATATAAGGGTGTCCATAAAAAAAACAGAAGGGAGAGTTTATAGTTAATATCCGCAAAGACCGTTTATCAGTATGAGCCATATTTGAAACTGGCATATGCTTACTTGTAATTGTAAAAGATCTAAATGCCTAAAGACTTAAGATTCCATGTTAGAACTGATTCAACTCATTAGGTCAATGACTAAAAATGAAAAGCGATATTTTATGTTGCAGCAGGGATATCTAAGCAAAGAGGACAAAGATTATATTACATTGTATAAAGTACTGAACAAAACCAATATAAGTGCGGAACAGATATTGCTAGAGGTTAAGAAAAAAAATCTCCAAACGCATAAAAGTAATCTGCTCAATCATCTTCTAAACTCACTAATAAAATATAAAGGCGGGAATGTGTTTACCGAAATGGCAAAACTTAAAGAATTATCAAAGAGAGGTGCTTTAAAAACAGCAAAAAAGCAAATCAATAAAATTTTGAAGACTTACGACCTAAGCGAATATCCTTTATTGCAGGTACAACTTAATGATATTAGGCTTGATATTGAAACCTACTCCACTTTGGTTAATCCATATACTAGCGAGTTGTTACTATTACAGGAAACCAATTCACAGTTATTATCTTTAAAACTGAAAGAAAATACCTATAAAGAAATTAGCCAGCTCATTCAAGCCAGAAAACAGGGTATAAAAAAATACAATTCCATTCGAGGCAAAGCACTTAGAAAACGCTTTCCCATTTTAGATGAACCACTTGAAAATATACCCAAAAGTCTACTCTCTCTACATTTGAGATATGCTGGTGGAACACTTTTAGAGGATCATGATTTTGAATCAGGTTTTCAATTGCTTCAAAGAGGTAGAATGTTAGCCCAATCCTACAAAATACCTATAGTTGATCAATTAGAATACCTGAACTTGCTGATCCTATCAGCCACAGAAACAAATCATGTAGCCTTTTCCTATTCTTTACTTGATGCTATCCAGCTAACAACAAAGTCAATCAATGAATACAATTACAAAAACATACATATGATATACATCAGATCCTTGGAAGCTTGTGTAAAGGCAAATTACGAACCTAAACCAACGCACGTTGATACGCTTATTGCAATACATGAGCACCACAGCCAGCACATTTATGTCAGAAGCATTTATTATGCTAAGTATAAACTAGCTGAGTATTTCTTTCAAAAAGAGGACTATTATAGAGTAATAGACCTAATTGATATGGATTTTATGCACGCAATAGAAAACTACGAGCTATCGGCATATAAATTAGGTGCTTTATACATTCTAAGTATCGCTTTAATGGAATTAAATCAAAATAGGTTAGCGATGAAGTACATCAACAATATCATATACACCTCTAAGTCCGCAGCGATAGAACATCAAAAAACCATTTCGAATATCTTCCGAAGAATGGCTTATTTTCTTGGGCAAGAAAATAAGCATGATAAGGTACTAAAAGACCTCTATAATGCCACACAACATAAGGATGCGGCGATGTGTTTTGGTTCAAAGGTGATAGAGCGCTATTGTATACGGAAGTTAGGGTCTGAAATAAAGACATAGTCTATTAGCTTTCCCCCTGTCTCACAAAATGATTGATAATAACTTATCATCACTCAACACACACATGAAAAACATTATTCAATTGGTACGGTCGATGAGTCCTCATGAAAAGAGGTACTTTATGATGCATCAGCAATCTATAAAAAAGGAGAAGAAGTTATACCTTGATTTATACGAGATGATCAATAAATCCGATGAAACTACCGAAGAGCTTACAAAGAGAATAAGAAACAAAAAGTTAGCGACACACAGCAATAATCTGAGTTCTCACATACTGTATTCACTTATAAGATATTCTAAACACAGTTTATTTACTGAAATCGCGAAAATAGAAGTACTCATAAAACGTGGCATATTAGACTTAGCAAAAAAGAAAATACTGCATTTAAAGAAAAAGGATTTGACAAATGATCCGCTAATGATGGTTTATCTAAATGACT
>JAHDGT010000194.1 GCA_020631675.1 Bacteroidota bacterium | reverse complement strand
TTCATAACGCAGGATACGACTAAAAGAGCAAGTCAGGAGCAACGATTATTTTTGTTCGAGTACTTATTAAGCATACTTTGAGAGACAGCTGATCCAACGCTCTAAGTGCCCATGAGATTGAATGTGTACAAAAGAAATATGCTGGTATTGTGGGTCATTCATCAATTTACTATAGGTGATTTTCCGTTTGTCGTAGGACTTGTAGAACCAGTATAATATAGAGTCTTTAGTGAAAAACGCCCTTCCGAAACTCTCTTTGTTTTGGGCGCTCCACATGCCTTTTTGCGTAATTGTACGTTCTATGGTTCTGAGGAATAGCTGGCGAAAATTGGTGAAATAGCTATAGTCTAACCAAATGACCATTTCGACTTCCTGCCATATTTGAGAGCGAACGACGCTGTAATTGCCATCAATGATCCAAGTAGGGTTTTCTTTTAGCTTTTCAAGGACTAATACTACAAATTCTTCTCTATCTCGTATTTCCCAATCTGGTAGCCAATTGATATCGTCTAACTCAATATGTGGATAATTCAGTAGTTCGGATAATCTCCGTGCAAGCGTTGTCTTACCACTTCCGGTCGTACCTACAATCGCGATTTTTTTAGCTATTCGCATGTAGTAACTATTTTGCTTAGGGCTTTTGAGATGAAAAATCAAGCTTTTTGTTCTTAGACGAAGCTTTTCTTGAAAGGAATCGCACCGCACTTGCTTGAAAGAATTACCGCGATTCATTACTTGCCCATAGCCCCTTTTCGCAATTCTTTTAAGAAGTCTGAAGCGAAGATGAAGTCATTCAAAATTTGATTGTCACTAGTTAATATTTCACTGCAATGCCCTTCCCAGTTTTTCTTTCCTTGATGCAGAAAAACCACCTTTTCACCCATACCCATTACAGAATTCATATCATGAGTGTTAATGACGGTAGTAATGCCGAACTCTGTGGTGATGTCTGTCAACAATTGGTCTATCACCAATGCCGTTTTGGGGTCTAAACCAGAGTTAGGTTCATCACAGAATAAATACTTCGGGTTTAAAACAATGGCTCGGGCTATACCAACCCGCTTCATCATACCCCCGCTTATCTCTCCAGGGTACTTATCATTCGCACCAACTAAGTTCACCCTTTCCAAGCAAAAGTTCACTCGATTGAGCTTCTCCTTCTGCGTCATATTGGTGAACATATTCAGAGGGAAAAGTACATTTTCCTCACAGGTCATAGAATCAAAAAGTGCCCCGCCTTGGAATAGCATCCCGATTTTTTTACGGATCTCCTTTTTCTCCTTTCGCCCCATTTGAGTGAAGTCTAACCCATCATACAGGATTTGACCAGAAGTAGGCTGAAATAAACCGACTAAACATTTCATGAATACTGTTTTACCAGAACCACTGGTACCAATAATCAGATTCGTTTTGCCGGATTCTAAAGAAGTGGAGATGCCCTTCAGTACATCCTTATCTGTAAATGATTTGAACAGGTTTTTTACCTCTATCATGATCTTATACCTTCTTAAGTAGGAGGGGGAGAGCTAGTTTAAAGTTTTTCATCTGAGCCGGGTCTAAGTGCTTGATTTTGAAGACAAAGCTCTTTTTGAGTTTCGTACTTGAAAAGTACGAGGCGAAAAAAAGCTGAAGTATTCAGAGTCAATGACTTAGAGCTAAGGTCGAGAAAATAACTTTAAACTAGCTCGGATAGTTGAATTGCTCTAATTTAAGGAGAACTGTAAGAACAATCCTAAAACATTAAAAAAACGCCCTATCACAGTTTTCAGTGATAGGGCGTTTTATCTTACCTATTTGTTGCTGCTTGGCAAAATAGGCTATTTCATATAGAAATCAAAATTATGAGTTCACATGCTTGTCTAAGTCAGCACCAACCTTGAACTTCACAACATTCTTAGCTGCGATGATTGTTTTTTCTTGTGTACGAGGATTAATACCTGGACGCTCTGCGCGGTGCTTCAAAAAGAAAGAACCAAAGCCGATCAATGTCAATTTATCACCCTCTTTTAAAGTATCCTTAACTGCGTTCATGAATGCATCTATGGCTGCTCCAGCTTGTGCTTTAGTAAGACCAGCATCATTTGCTATTCTTTCTGTGAGTTGACCTTTGTTCATCTGTTATGCTTTTTAATGAAAGATGTACTATTTTAAGGAGCGTAAAAGTAAGCTCTTTTATTTCCTTTTGCAAGTGATTTAGAGTTTCAATTCCTATATAAATATCATCATTTCATCACGTTTTAATATAAATAAGTGAATCTGA
This sequence comes from Bacteroidota bacterium, assembly GCA_020631675.1. Taxonomy (GTDB): domain Bacteria; phylum Bacteroidota; class Bacteroidia; order Chitinophagales; family UBA2359; genus JAHDGT01. The sequence goes on along the minus strand of JAHDGT010000194.1, from coordinate 5,850 downwards.
TGAAAATTGTCAAACACATAGTATTTATTAGGGGTTTAAAGCTTTTATCTTTGCTTTGTTAAAGCAGCTATGTATTATAAAGAATTGATTTTATTACAGTTTTCAATATTCGACCAATAAATGAAGAACCTGGCACTATTTGAAAGGCATCAAGCTTTAGGAGCGAAAATGATGGCGTTCGCCGGCTATAATATGCCTGTTAGCTATTCAAGCATAACCCAAGAGCATCAAGCGGTAAGAGAGCGTTTAGGCGTTTTCGATGTATCACATATGGGGCAGTTCATCATTAGAGGTAAGGACGCTTTAAATGTTGTACAGTATTTAACAAGTAATAATGCGGCTAAACTAGCGCCTGGAAAAGTGCAGTACAGCTGCCTGTTAAATGAAAAAGGGGGAATTGTTGATGACCTTTTGGTCTACCAACTCCAAGATAACGGCTATATGCTGGTGGTCAATGCAGCTAATATTGATAAAGACAAAGCATGGATCTTAAAGCACATAACACCAGAGCAAGATGTTGAATTCCTTGATATTTCAAGCCGAACTACTTTATTAGCTGTTCAAGGACCTAAAGCCGCACAAGCTTTACAATCACTTACCAAGGTGGATTTGGTCAATATGACTTACTATACCTTCGAAAAAGGTGTATTCGCGGATTGTGAGAATGTATTGATCTCAGCAACGGGTTATACAGGTGCAGGGGGCTTTGAACTATATTTTGACAATAAACATGCTGAGAAAATTTGGGATGCGGTATTAGAAGCTGGTCGTGATCACGGCATTCTTCCTTGTGGCTTGGGGGCGAGAGATACTCTGCGTTTGGAAAAAGGATATTGTTTGTACGGAAATGATATGAATGAAGAGAATAACCCTTATGAAGCGGGTTTGGGCTGGATCACTAAACTGAAGAAAGCAACCCCATCAATCGCGCAAGAAGCTTTAATGGCGGTCAAAACAGATGGTCCACTTAAAAAGCTCATAGGTTTTGAGCTGGTGGATAAAGGGATAGCCCGTCATGGATATCCTATACTAGAGGCTGATTCTGGAGTACCAATAGGAGAGGTCACCTCTGGCACGAAGTCACCCAGCTTAGGAAAAGCAATAGGAATGGGCTATGTACCAACAGCGCAAGCCATAGTCGGAAGTACGATTAAAATAGGAGTACGGAAAAAGCAGTTGGAGGCGAAAATCGTAAAAACACCATTTTTGTAGACTAATTCGCAGCCCCTTATTTCAATTTCTCATTTTGTGCGTGCCGCTCTTTATCTCTCTTGGTTTTCTTCGCAATGTTCTTTGCTAGGGCATCAGTAAGATTTACCCCGGTTTGATTGGCAATGCAGATCAACACCCAAAGCACATCTGCTAACTCATCACCTAAATCGGGTTCCGGAGCATCTTTTTTAAAAGATTGTTCTCCGTAAATACGAGCCATCAACCGAGCTACTTCTCCCACTTCTTCCGTGAGTATAGCCATATTGGTCAACTCACTATAGTAGCGTACGCCTATAGTACGGATCCATTCATCAACAACAGCCTGTAGCTCATTAAGGGTGTATTCTTTATTATCGGAAGACATAAAAGGACGTTTTAAGGGTATATAAAATCAATAGCCTTTGATGGATATGTAAATGTCTATTCAAGACATGCTCAATATCCACAAAAGGCTATCGTGATTTACTGAGGTCTCAAGTCTCAAGTCTTGTATCTTGAGTCTGAAAGACCGTATTATTATTAATCAAAAGACTATGCTTACAAGCTGAAAAAGTTACTTCAAAAACCGCTGAATATCTTTGATCAAATCCTTTGTCTCACTAGGTCTACGCGCATGCGGCATAGCGATTTTACCATCTTTATCAATCAATAAATAATGCGGTAAATTCTGCACATTATAGGCTTTAGCTACCTCAGACTGGAAACCAGGAGAGTGTAAGTTAATGCCCTTGATACCTAAACGATTCACCGCTGCTTGCCATGAGCCTACATCCTCATCTAAGGAAATATACACAAAGGCGACCTCCTTATTGTTTTTGAATTTCTTCTTCACATCTTCCGCATACGACATCTCTTGAATACAAGGTCCACACCAAGATGCCCAGAAATCAACATATACCACTTTACCTTTCAAATCACCCATAGCAACCTCTTGTCCATCCATTGATGTTAAGAAAAAGTCTGGTGCGGGTTCTCCTGCTGCCACTTTTTTAGCTCTTGCATAGGCCGCCTTAACGCCCTGCTTCAAACCCTTATAAGGACATTCAATGATAAAGTTTTCATAAGCTTCTTCTAATAAAGACAAGTCTACTTTACTGCTTCCTTCAACAATAGCTTGTGCTAAAGCGAAAAACATGGGACCACCTTCAAAATTGCGCTTAGCCACTTCTATCGCATCCGGGTAGTAATTGTCCATGGCGTAGTAGGCGTCATAATTGGTGACCAAGTAGTTCATGTAAGAATTGATGAACATGGCGTAAATATCAGAACGCAAGGCATACTCATTATTCAGTGGGATGTCTTTCAGAAAATCGAAATACTTCTTTGGCAGCTTTTTGCCCATGAACAAGCTGCGGTATTCCGCATATTGCAATAGGTCAATTCCCCATTGGTAATCTATCTCAGCACTGATCAAGGTTTTATCTCTACTGGATAATTGATTTTCCGTATTGGCATTTTTTAATACCTTTTGGCGTTTTTCACGCTCTTTATCCGCGAACTCTCTGAATTTATCCGCTCCCCAGTTCTGTAAACCCGTATTCACCCCCTGTGTCGCACGCTCGTCTATGCGCTGTATGGCGGCAATGACTTCGCTGGCATCTGTTCTGCTACCAGCAAAGCGCATGCTATTGTAAAACTGGCGCATATCAGCACCTAAAGACAGCTCATCACCCGGACGTAAGAATACTCGAAGTGGCTGCTTGTCTAAAAACACATAAGCTACAGAAGGCTCTTGCAGCTCGAATTCAAAAGTGGTCTCACCGGTTTCTGATATGGGCAACACCATTTCAGTCACATCTTCCAAGCTTAAAAGGTTTTCATGTATGCGGAGCTTCACCTTTTTGGAACGAGCATTTTTCAGCTGTGTGGTAAAAGTGGTTTTCTCTTGTGCCAACACATCCAAGCTCATGGAGGATAGTCCTATTAGGGCAAAGAGAAAAAGTAAACGGAATTGAAACGAGTTCATATATACTTATTTGGTTGTAGTTATCTAATACAGGTCTTTATCATGGAAATCCTAAGAGTCCCCAAGGGACGATTTATTCAAGCGATGGATGTGAATCCATCGACAATAGGAGCAAGGGTTCGGAAAAACAGGAATGCCTTAATCCAATAATTTCAAAATATCACCTTTCATCTTCGGGTCACTGGGTCTTCTCGCATGACTGCTCGCGATATTGCCTTCCTGATCTATTAATAAGAACTTAGGAATACCGCTGATATTGTAAGCCTTTTTCACCGCTTTTTGAGCCTCGCCCAATACAAGTGCATGCTCGCCCACGGGTTGCTTTTCCGTTAAGAACTTTTGCCACGGAGCTTCAGAACGATCAAAAGAGACATAGAGAAAAACGACTTCGTCTTCTTTGTCTTTCAATTGCTCGTGTAAAGACTGAGAAAAAGGCATCTCTTTTCTACAAGGGCCACACCAGGTCGCCCAAAAGTCCAAGTAAACCACCTTACCTCTATAATCACTCAAATGCTTGGTATTCCCATCTCGATCTGTCATTACGAAATCTGGAGCTGGTTGCCCCTTACTTAACGGAAGCAATTGCGCATACAACTGAGTAGCAATGTTTTTATACTCCGGGTTCTGACAAGTTTCCCTGAATTCAGCCAACAAAGGCATAATAGCATCCACCTGTCCTTTACTAGAACCCTCAATGAACATCATGGTCTGTAAATACTGGCTGCATTTGCCGCTTATCTGCTCAGAAGTGAATTTCACTTTATCGGCATAACTGTTCGTGTAATCATAATCTTCCACAGCTTGGATCACCTCTTTATGAAAACGGTCAGCGAGGTATTGCTGCAAATACTTTTGGTAGCCCTTCATCAATAAATACTCCTCCTTTTCAACCGGAATGTCCTTTAATGCGGCAAAGAAATCATCTGGTAACTCAACTTTCACAGGCGTACCATCGGCTGCTTTTCTGTTATTGTAGCGAGCGTAGAGATATGGGTAGCCGATCATATTGTAAGCATAATCAAAATCAATTTCATCCGCCATCCACTGTTTAAATTCTGCACGCATGGGCTTAGCCTTAGCGTGTTCGTCCAAATAATCCTGTTTTGCTTGGCGCAAGCTATCCGCGAATACTTTGTATTCCTCCCCTTTGGCATTTCGGATCATGGTATTATCGCTGAACATCTTTTTACTGCCCTTGAACAAGTAACGTCGCTTCAGTAAATAGTCGTTAACAGAAGCGGACTCCGGATCACCTGAGATGATCGTGAACGCGTCCCATTTCCTGCTTTTAGGGTTAATGCTAATGAATACACTATCTCCAGGAGCGACCAACAATTCTATATTGCGCTTCTCATATTCTAATGTCAGCGGAATATTGATCGGCGTATTCAACTCAAATCGAAAACTCCCATCTTCACGAATAGGAATCTGCTTTTTGAACTGACCAGCGATCGGGTTGGCCTGACCACTTATGATCGGACCTTTGTCAGAAGCCTCTGCCGCCGCCACTTCGCCACAAATGATAGTAGGAGTGGGCGACTCTTGTGCTTGTACTTGATCACTAAAAAAGACCAATAAGGAGAAGGATAACAAAAAGCTAATAAAGCGGAAAGATGATAATACTGACTGCATGCGTCTATTTTTTCGAACTTCGCGAGGAACTACAAAAGTAAGCAATCCCACCTCTTCGATTGTCCGAAGTAAGAAAGGTTGCATCTTTTGCTAAGGAAAAGTAAGTTGGTTTAACGTATTTTCGCACCATGGGGGATCAACAGTCCATATATTCTTTGATCGAGCAATTGCGACAGCAAGGCCGTAAGGGCATTGCCATGCTACTTGATCCAGATAAGCTGCGTATAGAAGAGCTTCCCGAATTGATCGGTCAGGCCCATTCCGCGGCCATAGATCTGCTTTTTGTAGGCGGAAGCTTGGTCATGGATCCTGATTTTGACCAACTCATCACAAGGCTCAAAGCACTCACCCGTATTCCCATCGTTCTCTTCCCGGGTTCACCTTCTCAAGTATGTCCCGCCGCTGATGGCATTTTGTTGCTCTCTCTACTAAGCGGCCGCAATGCCGATCTACTCATAGGTCAGCATGTGCTGGCAGCCCCTGTTTTGGCCAAGTCTGGCTTAGAGATCTTGTCAACAGGCTATCTGATCATTGATGGTGGTCGCCCTACCACGGTCTCTTACATCAGCAATAGTTCGCCCATTCCGGCCAATAAACCACAGATCGCCCTTTGTACCGCTTTAGCAGGTCAACAACTGGGCATGAAGCTGATCTATCTGGATAGCGGAAGCGGTGCCGACCAGCCCGTACCCAAGCGAATGATCAAGGCCGTTCGCAAAGCGATCAATATCCCCCTGATCATTGGCGGTGGCATCCGTACACCAGAACAAGCACTTGATGCCTGCCGTGCGGGCGCGGATCTGATCGTAGTAGGCAATGCCTTTGAAAAAGATCCAGAACTCATCCCGCAAATAGCTGATGCCGTACATAAAGCAAGCATGATAGACGTGGATCAGCTGTAAGAGATAATGAGCTATATTTATGCTGCGTACCCGCAATAAAAGGCTTTAAACGGTCGCAAAGAGCAATTGGCGTCGAGCAGGGGATCTTATGTCTTACGTCTTGAGTCTTATGTCTAAAGGCGTCAGCCTTTCACTGCG
>JAHDGT010000193.1 GCA_020631675.1 Bacteroidota bacterium | reverse complement strand
GATTGGTCTATTTAGATGTTGCTAATCCTAGGTTCAAGAGTACTTGATCTTTATTGGACATGTTCGCGGGCACGTAGAAACGATCGCTCCAAACTTTAGAGCTGACATCTGTTTTTTTGAAGTACTGCCCGTTGGCCGCATTTCCTTCTTCTGTGAAATAGCTTAGCAGATCCAAAGAGCGGTTGCCATCCATATCCATGATGATGGTTTCTGTGGTGCGGTAGGCGTTTCCATCTTTAGAGATGAAGGCCAAAGGCTGATGGTCGACGAAGGTGAAGCCCTGACGATCAAAAATATGAAGTGAGGTCGCACTATTCTCGAAAGTGCTGTCACCTGTTCTGACCATATAGGCTACGAAACGAGGATCCAGATCGAAGCGGGCGATGGCATAGGTGGGCATGCTGTACGGTTTCTTAAAGAAGTAGTGCAGTTTACCTGGGATAGGCGCACCTTTGAATTTGGCGTTCGCGTCTTTTTCAGCTTGCTTAGTGGTTTTTGTAGCGGTGTTACGCTCTTGTGTTGGATCGTATACTTTAACCGTTAATTTATCCACTCGCTTATAAGGAAATAGCTTATTGAGAGATTCGATATCATTAACCAATTGTTTAGCTGGTCCGACTTCTACTGGCGCAGTGCTAGGTACATCATCTAAAACCGTTGGGCGATCGCTCATTTCCAAGGGCTTTGCTTGTGCTTTGGCTTTTGCTTGCGCTTGCGCACCCGCATTATGCACTTGTGGTTTTTGTGCTTTAGATGAAGGTGGCGGGTACAATGCCGCTTGATCTATGGCAGGCGTCTTTTTGCTCGCGTCTGACATTAAGGTTTCGCTGGCTTTAGCTTGGCTAGTGGAGGTCGCTTTTGTTTGATCACTCACTTTAGTTGGAGCTAGCTCGGTACTTTCTTTTTCTATGGTGACGGTTTTGGAAGCGTCTTTGAAGTTGCGGGCGTTACTCGGCACGTTCGCATCCGGCAATACGATGGCGGTTAATTCTTCTTCGGTAAGCAATACGATCTGTGCTTCTTTAAAACCTGCTTTTGTTGCTTCGCCCAAGGCCATTTTGGCTTGTTGCGGGTCCGCGTATTTACCTAATAACAACTGCAAACGACCTGTTGCATGCTGGCGGGTGAAGGTGTCGCCTGACTTGGTCAATTGCTTCGCATTGGGCATGTGTGCTACTTCATTATAAGCCCCTAAATCAATCAGGTAAAAATGACCTGTTGCCGCCGCATCTGTTGATGTAGCAGTACGATCAGACATATTCATTTCGGCGGGGCGCATCAGGTCTCCGTCTTTCAAACTCATTGGTTCTGCCGCGGCTTCTTGATGGTGATTGACGAATGCTTTTTCATAGCCTAGGTCTTTCACTTGGGTCAATACACGCTCTGCCATGGCACGATCAGAGTAGTAGCCTAGTACCACTCTTTGCAAGCCACCGGCATTCACATCTTCCACATAGATGCTACCGATGGTAGCTAGATCCAAGAGATTCACTTGGGTGGGGTCTTTGAACGCACCGACTTGCACCTTATAAGTTAAGGGCGCTTTTGCTTGTACTTGTGCTTGCGCTTTATCAGCTGTTTGTGCTTGAATGCCTTCAGCTGAAAACAGAAGTGCTACAAACAATAATAAAACGGGGAACAGACTGTTTAAGGGAGATTGGAAATTTGGTTTCATATGATCTCGACTGATTTTTTCTACGGATGGGTGGGCTATTTAATGCTCTTCCTCTTTGATGAACGCATTTACGAAGCCCAGTTGTTTAGCCTTGCTTAAGATTTGTTCGGCTTTTACACGATTATCGTATTTACCTAAGCATACCCTGATGCTGCCTTTTACGACATTGGTATATACTTCTCCTAATTCGGCTACGGCATTAAATTGGCTGAGTTCAATTTTGCTGTACACACCCAATTGTACCAGATATGTCTCATCGGTCTCTTCCTCTGTTAGGTTCTCCTCTTCTTGACAAGGAATGCTTACGGTGTTCACAAAAGCATTGGCAAAGCCTAACTTTTTAATACCTTTTAATGCATCCTCGGCACTTGGGCGATCGTCAAAATCGCCTACGGTCAATCGGTGAACGCCATTGGGCAGCTCTTCTGATAATATACCACCGAACTCGGATAATCCATCTGTATTGACATTAGATAAATCCCGGAACGCACCCAGTTGAATACGCAAAGTCGTACAATCTAGTGTTGTTTCATTTTGAGCAAAGCTACAAAAGCTTGTAGCGGAAAGGAGCACACTACTGAGCAGCAATAGCTTCGATAACAGAATAGGGGATGTTCGAGGAGACTTTATAAAGGTAAGAAGCTGCTTCATATCCATTTTTGTACAATCGGGGGCGCTGATGAATAGGGTGAATAAAAAAACCGTTAAACGTACCCGAACCCCAATGAATTGGAGGACGAGGTGGTTTAACGGTTTAATTCTTAAAAAAGAAAAAAAGTGGGCCCAGTAGGACTCGAACCTACGACCAATGGATTATGAGTCCACTGCTCTAACCAACTGAGCTATAGGCCCTGAACTTTTGTTCGGAGGGCAAAGATAGGCCTTTGACGATAATAGTACAATATTTATATCCGAGTAGTTCCAAAAGTAGTAATGTTTAATTCGATTTGGGCGACCACAAGGGATCGCCCCTACTGGTCGGAACTATTAAAAGTATGTTGCTGGCAGTTCGTGACAAATACCATCTAACTCAATTAGGGCGACCACAAGGGATCGCCCCTACTATGTGCAAATGCTATAATTATTTCAAGATCACCAACTTCTGTACTTCACGGGCCACATTATTCGCACTATCTCTCACACGTAGCTCATAGATATAAGTACCGCGCCCGATTTTCTCTCCGAAATCATCTCTGCCGTCCCAGTGGATGTTATCTACTCTGAAACCATCAGGGATGATCTGCTGCTGAATGGTTTTGACCACTCTACCTGAGATGTTCATGATGCGTACGGTAACGAAAAGTTCATCACCTGCTTTATTGTGCTCGAACCAGAAAGAGGTATTGTCTATGAATGGATTGGGGTAGTTGAGTACGTGATCCAATGCGATGTCGGCACTTTCGGCTACTACGAATTCGGTATAGCCTTTACCGGAATTATTGAATACGTCCCAAGCTTTCACATTGATGGTATGCAGTCCCTCTTCTATATCAGAAAGTGGGTAAGTGGCCATCCCGGTTTGGTAGCTGTCTTTTTCCGCATTATAGTATTTATTCAGCACGAACAGTTTATTCGGGTCATCATCCAATTGGGCCGTGATGTCATGTCCGATTCCTGTGCCTACGGTATTGATACCACTTTCGTCATGCAGTTTCACCAAAATGACAGGATCCGCATTGGTCAAGCCACCTAAAACGAAATTTTCATCATTCATGAATACCTCAACGGTAGGTCCTTCATCATCTGTTGCAGCACCATCTACTATACCCCCTATGGTCAAAGACTCATCCGCACCATTGGCATCTAAATCACCATTTTCGGCATAGTAACTGATCCGCCCTTGCCCATATTGGTAAGAGATGTCTTTCGGTACAATAAATTCAAAGCTGAATTCGCCATTGGTCACGCTGGCACGCCCTTGGAAGACCACCGCTTTATGAAGATCGAAATTCACTTCGCTGCTATTCGGGTCATTCCCCAAAGTGCTCAGCTCTTGCGCCTTATCAAAAACGGTGACATGCAAGGTACCGTTGAAATCTTCCAAACGCTGCTCATTCTCATTCGTCACCTCACCCGTAATAGTCACCTTAGACAATGCCTTGATGGTGTCCGTAGCTTCAGAAACGTTTTGTCCATTTACCGTTAGCGTACGTATGTGCTGTTTCGGGTAATGCATTTTCATAGCAGGATCCCCTAGTAGCACGAATTTGCGGTTATTGATCTTTGTGATCGCTGCGTCGTTCTTCGTTAAGCGTAACATATCGCCAAGAGTCGGCATTTCGCCATTGTCCATAGGGCGGAACATACGCTTGACCAGATCACCATTCAAACGCTTATTGGAGCTGGCATAAACTAAGCGAACCGTGGTGATCACACCAACCGCTCCTCCATCCGGATTGATGAGTAAGTACTCTCCCGCAGATACTTTATCCGGGTTGTCATAGCGACTGAAACTACAAGTAGCCGTAACGAATACAGGCATCTGATCTATATTGTCCCACTTCAGGATGTCATTCGTGTTCAGTATGCGCTCGTGCGCCCAGCCGTTTTCTCCACCATGACCAATATAATTCATCATTAAAGAGCCACTGAAGACTTTGTTGTTGATCGACTCGTTCACGTCGGGATAGCGGCTACCATTACTCACCGGTACCTGCGTATAAGCATCAATATAGATCTTGTCGATGTTATAGTCAGGGTGGTAAGTCGTTAGCGTATCCGTATGTCCTTCGGCATGGTTGAGGTGGAGGTTACTATCTTCATCATCCGCCACGAAGGTCAGATTGTTCCGCCAAGGACCTAAAGTTCGCGTGCTGCTGTAGTGAATGATCTTATCCACCATCGCTTGTGCTTGGTCTACAGTATGGCAAGGCAGGCGTCCAACCCCCAGATCCAAGGACAAAGTGGAAGAAGCCATATTATCTCCTTCGGTATCATCTAAGCAGGCAAAGAAATCATCTGTGCAATAAGAATTGATGGTTTCGATGGATTCCAAGCTTTCGTAAGTGGGTACGAAGTTGTGGTTGTTTTCACCGCTGTAAGAAATACCTCTAAAATCAAAGCTGGCATCACCTACTAAAAGCAAGTAACGAGGCATTTTTGATTCATCTGTACCCGCACGATCGTACAGCATTTTCATGTAATCGCGAATGGCTGCTACATCTTGCATCCCTCCTGAGAACTCATTGTAGATCAATTCTGGGGTGAGCACTTTCACTTCTAAATTGCTTTCGCTGCGGTGGTGATCCGCCAATTGCTCCGCCGCACTTAGGAAATCGGGATGAGCGATGATCACATAATCAGGGAACTCTTCCGTGTGTAAGTTCTGATTGGCTACATTTCCTACCGCTATTGGTGAAAGCGCATCAGAAGGATCAAAGGCGATATATGTTTTCAATACATCAGCAGCAGCACTAAAGCTATGCGTACTAGCAGAAGTACTGGTGGTCATGCGCTGTATCGCATCAGGTGTGCTTACCTCCCACACTTGCATTGCCCCCGTCCCATTACTGATTTCAAAGCCGGCCACACTAGCTCCTCCTAATGAGGCCGCATCTCTGAATAAAAGTTGGGTGCCATTGAATTGCAAAGCTCTACGAGCATGAATGGTGATGTAATCCAACCAGGCTGTCGCCCCCACATCAGGTTTGTTGTAGGTCAAATTAACCGTAATGTTTTCACTATCCGCATTAAAGTCGAAACGCTCTATGGTACTTTTCGCAAAAGGATATTCATAGCCCGCTTTCACCAAGGGCATATTGGCTGTATTCTCACTCACATCACCAGCGGTGATGGTGAAATTCGACTGTGATACATTGGAGCGAGCGGCAACCCGCGTCTCTACATTCACAGGCTCACTGGTCAGAATATTAGGCACAGAGAAATTAAAACTCTGCTCTGGTAGTGGGCCAAACTCCTCGCCGTAAAATCTTCTTCCACCCTTGATCAAGTTGCTGGTCTCTTCTTCGTGGAACAGCAACTCGTCAAATGCGGTAACCGTGCTGGTGGGCGTACCCGCATTTGGAGCAGCTGAAATATTCAACGCACTGCTGGCATTCGTATTGATGAAGTAATAATTGTTCTGGCTATACAAATGCTTTTCAAACTCGTAGCGATCATTCGGCACATTGTAGTACCACTTATCTGCCGCTTCACCATAAAATAGTACGCGATCACCAGATTCAAATAAGCCATTGCCATTCGCGTCTTCTACTTGCACAGGCGTTTGGATGAGATCATCATACTTATCCGCCCCTGCTAATTCGGGCAACATGCCCCCACCATTACCATACACACCAAAACTACTGAAAGACACATCACCACTCACCCCTAACTCTTCTAAAAGCGCACGGTCGATCTGATAAACGCCATCTGTAGAGACCGCGATCTTATACCAATTCCCCGTAGCCAGTACAGATTCGCTCGCATAGCTTCTATTGCCTCTCAAAGAAGAGGTGTTTTGCCCATTGGCGATACGGATCTGAAGTTTCCCACTTAACAAACGTTCCACATCACCTGTGATCGGATTTTTTCTAAGGGGTACGAAAGACAAATGCGCAACACTTCGCTTTCTTTCTAAGCTGGTGTTCGCCTCAATGGCAATATCCGTTGATAAATGCTCGTTTAAACGGTCGGCGATAGAAAGCGTTTCAGTACTTGAATTGCTGGTGTTCAGCGTTTCAAAAACAGGGTCGATCAGATCGACGAGCACTCTGCCCGATTTGTTGACCGATAAGCGAGTCGCATAAATCGGCAGCGGATGTTCAGGCAGATCATAAGCCGCATCAGCGAAACTGAAAGTGTTGATCTTTTCACCCGTGCTTAAGCTGAACTCAACAGGGGATTCTTCCCATTGAATGTTGATCTGTTTTTCAAGCAATTGTTGTGCGTACATGCTCTGAGTAAGCAAGAGCGAACACAGCAAGAAACAGATCATGCTAAGGCTGAAAACAAAAGAAAATCTATTGTTGAACATAAGATGGAATATTAATCGCATGGCAATTCGGGAAACAAGTACGCTTTAAAAGTACTTCATATGAATTTGCAGACCCGAAAATTAGCTTAGTTCGGCGAATGCATTTGTCAACTTCTTGTCAATATAGCGATATGAGCAGAAACAGAAACTACCTTTCTGTTAAATGGCCGTCTATTTGATAGTGAAATAAGTCCACTACCTTTGCGGCACTAACGATACGAACACATGATACCACTCCATAAACTTCATAAACGAGCACTTTTACCGCTTATTCTTCTATTGAGTTGCCTTTTTGGCGAAAAGGGTTGGGCGCAGGATGCAGAATTTAGTCAATTTTATGCAGCACCCTCCTATCTTAACCCTGCCATGATCGGTTTTTCAGAGCAGCCTCGCTTTGCTTTGAACTATAGGCATCAGTATCCTTCTTTTGAAAACGCCTACTTGACCCTACACGCTGCCTACGATCAAAACTTCGATAGTTTTAACAGTAGTGTCGGACTTTCCATCTTAGCCGATCGCGCGGGTAATGGTTTGTTGAATACCTACAACATCAATGGTCAGTATGCTTATAATCTGAAGCTGAGCAAAGACCTTTTATTGAAAGCAGGTATCCAAGCCAGCTTCATCCAACAGAGTTTGGGCTTAGATCAGTTGGTCTTCGGAGATATGATAGACCCGGTCACAGGCAATCCCATATCCGTATCAACAGATATGCCCACCGCAAGTTCGATCAGCCGTTTTGACGCGAGTTTAGGGGTCGTCGCCTATACACGTAAGCTGTACATAGGTGCGGCGGTCAAACACATCACTCGCCCTGATATGAATTTCGGAGATAGCAATGACGCGGCTAATCGTTTGGGCATGCGTACTGCTTTCCATGCGGGCTATGTATTCACGGAATTAGATGACCGACTGCAAGAAAATCCATTTTACTTCAGTCCGAATATCCTCTTCGTGAACCAGAACAAATTCTACCAGATCAATGCCGGTGCGAGCATGGGTAAAGGTGCCTTATTCGGTGGCATGTGGTTCAGACATGTAGTGGGCAATGCAGATGCCGTGATCGTGCAATTAGGCGTAAAAGCCGGCATGATGCGCATCGGTTACAGCTACGACCTGAGCGTTTCTAAGATCAACACCAACGCGGGCGCACATGAAGCCTCCATTGTGATCGACTTAGGTCAAAGCTGGTATTCAGATAAGAACAGAAAACGCAAGCAGAGCTATGAGTGCCCTGCGGTGTTTAATTAAAATGTTTTTGATTTTCAGGGCGCATCCCCGCAATAAAAGCCTGCGCTAGTTCACTGGAAAACATCATAGAGAAAATTCATGAATTTTCTTCGTTGCAAAACCTCATTTACCAAGTCTAAAAAGCGCAGCCTTTCACTGCGGGGTCGGGCTTTCCACTAAAATAAGTACCCTGCCTGCTGCTGTTTGGCAGGCATAAAAATGGCTACCTCTGGGCCGCCTTT
>JAHDGT010000192.1 GCA_020631675.1 Bacteroidota bacterium | reverse complement strand
GGCGTTCCCCCATCTTCTCTTGCTTGTATATCATCAATGTATTTGTGTTCTCCCCAAGGGTTTGTCCAGTCGACCGTACCACCTCCAGGATTATCAGGAATTTTATTGTCGTATAGGGAAGCGCAGAAAACCAACACTCCTGCGGTACCAGGTCCACCTAAGAATTTATGTGGGGAAAAGAAAAGCGCATCCAGATGTTGCAATTCATTTTCAGGGCGCATATTGATGTCGATATAAGGAGCCGAACAGGCAAAGTCAACGAAGCATTTACCACCTGCCAGGTGCATGATCTCAGCGATCTCATGATAAGGCGTTTTTAAGCCTGTCACATTGGAACAGGATGTCACGGCAGCATATTTATACTTACGGTATTTGTATTGTTTCAATAGCCACTTGAGGTGCTCTAAATCCACATTCCCCTCTTCTGTTGCCCCGATCAGTACTACATCCGCTGTTGTTTCTATCCAAGAGGTTTGGTTGGAGTGGTGCTCCATATGTGTACAGAAGACTATCGGGCGTTCACTGGGTAATAAGCTGATCTGCGAACGATGTTTTTCATGAACACGCAAACCTAAGATGCGTTGGAATTTATTGATAACCCCTGTCATACCCGAGTTGGAGGATATGATCACATCTTTATCTCCTGCCCCGACATGGTCTTTAATGATGTGTAAGGCATCATGATAGGCATGTGTCATGGTAGAACCGGTAAGCGTTGTACTGGTATGTGTATTACCAACAAAAGGGGCAATCTCTTCCATCAATAACTTCTCAATGGGCCGGTAAAGCCTACCACTCGCTGTCCAGTCCGCATAAACGATACGCTGCTTGCCATAGGGTGTGTCAAATGCTTGCTTATGCCCAATAACTTGATTTCTGAAAGCAGAAAAATAGGCTTCTAAGCTACTCGGTTTCGTTGAATCATTTCGATCAATAGTAGCTGCATCGGTTTCGGGGGACAGGGTATTGAGGAAATTGCTCATCTTAAGTGTGATCAAATAGATAATGGTATGATTGGATTCACAAGTTAAGATAGTCTATCTACAATTCAATTGCTTTATGGAGATAAGTAAAATGATTTGTCGCTAATCCATAGAATCAACAAAAAAGCCCCGCTACATTGCTGTAGCGGGGCTTTTTATGAAAGTGTTCTTCTTTAGAAGGAAGAACAAAAAGCATTATACTTTTTATTAGTTCTTAACGATACGCTCAGTAGCCACGTTCACACCATCAGTAATAGTGATGAAGTAGATGCCGTTAGCGTAGTCACTCAAGTTCATGTTAACAGTGTTCATACCTGTTTGCGCATTTACTTGAGCAGCTGTAACCAGCTTACCAGTGATGTCATACAAGTTAACACTGATCGTTGAGTTATTCACAGCATTGAAGAATACATCTACATCAGTAGTAGCAGGAACTGGAGCAGTAGTAGTGATACCGAAGCTTACACTTGTACGAGATAATGTGATCACTTCAGTGCTTGAAGAGGTACCATCATAATCAACTTGTGTAATACGGTAGTAAGCTAAACCAGCTGGAGCACTTGCGTCTAAGAAAGAGTAGTTGCTTTCGTCAGACTTGTTACCCGCACCTTCGATAGTAGCGATAACATCAAAGGTAGTACCGTCGATAGAACGCTCAACTAAGAAGTGGTCGTTATTGATTTCAAGAGCAGTAGTCCAGTCTAAAGCGTTACCAGCGTCTAATACTTCACCAGTGAAAGCTACCCAGCTAACTGCGTTTTCTTTCTCACAGCTAATGCTATCAGAAGCATAACCTTGGCTACCAGCAGCATCAGAAACGATTACTTCCCAGAAAGAACCATCATCACCTGTGAATACTACAGGCTCACCTGGCTCGAATTCAGTAGATAATACGAAAGTACCTTCAACAGTATAAACCGCATCTTCATCGTAGCATGGTAAACCACCTTCGATTTCAACAGTAACTGTTCCTTCACCAGTATCATCATCACAATCAAGTGTTGGAGTAAGAACGATTGGATCTAAGAATACAACTGGCGTACCTGGGTTAACAACTGTACACTCATCTAAAAGATCAGCTTTACCGTCGCCATCGTTATCAGGACCTACCATTGCAGAAATGAAGTACTGCGTACAAGGATCACCTGTTACATCATCATCAGGACCAGAAGACGCTAAGTCGTCATAGCAGAATTCACCTGTATCATTACAAGCGATGATGTCACCAGCAGCAGCATCAGCACCTGTGTGTAAGATGTAGTTCAATACAGAAACAGAATCTAATTGCTCACCTTCTGTCATACCCGTATAACAGTCGCCGAATACAACGATCACCTCATCTTCAGTACCGTCAACCATTTCACCAGCGTCAGTTTCGCAAGGCTTACAGTCAACTGTAGGTGCGTCTAAGATAGCAGCAGCACAGAAACCATCAGATACTTCGAAGTTGTAGCTTTCACCAGCGTTACCGATATAAGTGAAAGTAGCATCATCAGCTGAAATCTCATCCGCTAAGCTACCGAATACTTGGTAAGTGAATTCGTCATCATAAGCAGGTAAACCACCGCTCAAAGTTACAGAAACGGTAAATGCTTCAGCAGCCTCATCACATTCTACAGAGTTAACTGTGATCGCGATTGGCTCTAAAACAGTTACTTCGATACCCGCAACATCTAATTCCGCACAAATAGCACCATCAGCAACTAAGCCGGCAACATCTAAACCGGTAGTCTCACCTAATACGATCGCATCTTGAGCAGCTAAAGCATCAGCAGCAGCTATACTCGCAGCGTGTACGGTATAAGTACCAGGAGCTAAGTCAGAAGCATCAAAAGTACCTTCTAAAGATAAACCGATGATAGGTGTAGAGGCACCTCCAGAAGTTAAAGCGAAAGCTACTACGAAACCGCTATTACTTGAAGCAGAAGCAGTGAATACACCGTCAGCGCAAACCACATCAGTAGATACAGAAGCACCAGCTAGACCAGGCTCACAATCGGGTTCACACTCGATGCGGTTAACATCAATAGGGTTAGACAATGCGAAACATCCTGTGATGTTAGCTACTTGATCATCTGGAATATTGATGTCATCCTCGAACCATACTGCCCAAATCTGGCATGTACCAGCTGGAGCTTCGCCGAAAGCGAATTCAGGACCTGG
Source organism: Bacteroidota bacterium (assembly GCA_020631675.1). Taxonomy (GTDB): domain Bacteria; phylum Bacteroidota; class Bacteroidia; order Chitinophagales; family UBA2359; genus JAHDGT01. The sequence goes on along the minus strand of JAHDGT010000192.1, from coordinate 4,977 downwards.
TACAGGGCCATCTAAGATAGTAGTACCTGTACCGTCTGTTACTAAGTATGCGAAGTTCGTACCCATTCCTTCAGCAGTAACATCTACAGTGATCGTCTCATCACCACCAACACAAACTGTTGTTTCGTCAGCGGTAGCGATCGTACCACCCATAGCAGGACATGGCTCAACACAATCTTCCTCAGTCAATAAAGTAACCGCAACAGAAGCTGTCTCAACTTGGCAAGTTGCAGTAGCGATAGTAACACCAGTATCATCAGTAATGATATTCACATTAACAGCTGTTACCCAAACCATGCTATTACCACCACCATAAGCAGCAGAAGTAAAGCCAAAGCCTCCACCTTCACCAGACAAGAATGTAGCTACAGTATTGTCTTCAGATACACTGAATACATCACCCATTGGGTCAACACTAGTAACGATCCAAAATACTGCACCGTTTTCATCAGGACCAAAGTCCGCATCAGCAGTGAAATCTACACCACCATCAGGGCAAACAGCATATTCAGCTTCAACACCAGCACCTAAAGCGATAGAAGCAGGAGTTTCCACACATGGGTCATCAAGACACTCAGGATCATCAGCACTTAAGATGGTCAAGGCAGCACCCGTAACATCTAAGTCACCACAGATCGCACCAGCTTCGATTAAGCCAGCTACTTCAACACCTGTAGTAACCGCACCAGAAGTGATCGCATCAACGATGAAGTCTAATTGTCCAGAAGGGAAGCTAAATGCGTGAACTGTATAGTCACCAGCATCTAAACCGCTCAAATCAATTGAGTAGCTACCATTTGGTACTTCAGCTAAAGAAACATTCACGATATCTAAGCCATCACCAGAAGTGATAACTAATGCAGTTGTGAAACCATCTTCAGCAGCACCTTCAATAGTGATCGCATCAGTAGCAGCACCTTCGCCACCACAAACGCTTGAAGTTTCGAAGTAAGTAACATCACCGTAAGAACCGTAGCCAGAAACAGTTAAAGAGTAACCTTCAACCTGTACCGCAGCACAGTAGATCTCATCCTCAACCAAGGCTAAGAAATCACCAGCAGTTACAATAGTTCCAGTTTCTAAGTCCAACGCTAAGTTGCCTAACTGGTCAGATTGGATGCTCGCTGTGTGCACCGTGTAAGTACCTGGCGCTAAGTCAGCATCACCACCCAAATCAATAGCACCTTCCAAAGAAGCTGCTACGATAGACAAGTCCTCACCTTGAGTGATCACCCAGAAAGTAGTGTAGCCGTCACCAGCCGCTCCTTCAGTTGTGAATTCATCAGTGATAGCACCTGCACAGTAGAATAAGTTATCTGGAGCAGAAGGCGTACCGAAGCTTGCGTCACATGTAGCAGCACATTCAGCAACTACCTCAACACTAACAGTTGTTCCAGCAACACCAACACATGGTGTAAAGCCAACAAATGTAGCAGCGGTTTCTAAAACACCTGTTACACCTTCAACTGTAAGGCCGTCAGCAACTAAACCTGACTCGTCAACTAATTGTAAAACTTCAGCTAGTGTTTCACCACCTGAAGTACCAAGTAGTGAACCTACGATCGCATTACCTGTGATCGCATCCAACTCACTCTGACAGAAAATGAAACCAACAAGTCCGTAAGAGCCTTCTTCGAAAGCAGACATGTCAACTACTCCATCAGTAGTAACGCCTAAAATGAAACCATCAGCGTCAGTAATCACGTACTCATATGCAAAATCCTCAACTGCGAAAGAAGGATCAGCATCAAAACCTAAAGCAGCAGCATCAAAGTTGCCATCTAAGTTCAAACAGACCGCATCAGAAGGAGTCGAAGGTGTACCAGCATCAGCTGAACACTCTAAATCCTCCAAACAAGGGGATTGCGCTTGTAACGGATTGCTGCTGAAAAACAGCACCGCACAGAGCGCGATAAGGGTCAGAAGGTTTTTCATCATAACAGATACTTTATTGTATTTTAAATCTTATGTTTTTCCTCAACTTAGGGTAACCCCAACTACAAGAGTGTATCTAAGATTTTAAATTCGGTCTGCGAAATGCGCTTTTCAGCCCATTCTTCACAAAAAATAAGTCTCAATAGCGCTGCTATTCAGCTGATTTTTCATTCGACTGGTCTTAAAATCACTATTTCTCGACCAGATATTAAATTCATAGACACAACTCTAAAACTACCTAAATACATATAGCTAGGGAAATTTTGGGTCAAAAATATCAAAAAATACTCAATAAACTAAGCCTATCCCATGCTTTTTAAAAAGGAACAAAATATACGTGCGAGATGAAGGATGGTGGCAGATAGCAAGCATAGCAGAAGCAGATGTGTAATTCTTGAGGAATCACATCTAAAGCCTGCTATAACTAAAGGATGGGAACATAGGTAAAGACCGTTGCATATACTTAAAAGTCACGATCATTTTTTACCCATTTCGCTTATTTCCTGACAATTAGACGAAATGAAAGCCATATATAACAACTATCACTATAAAATATCCATCCTTGTAAGACTAAAGTAATTGTTTAAAGTTCAAAAAACAGACCGCTCATTCCTCTTATTTCATATATACGATACGTTCAACTTGCTTTTGGTCGCGGAACTTACTGTTTAGCAGATATACACCCGTCGGGAATATTGACATATCGATACTCATTTCCTTTTCAAGTGTTAATTCGGAAAACAATATGCGCCCTTGCATGTCGCTTAGGGTAAGCTTTACTTTTTCATTTGTGCGAATGTGTGAATCCTGTACTTCTATACCAATCAACAATTGATCAGTTGTTAGTGGATTTTGCTTCACACGCACAGTAAATGCATCGTTTAGGGCTATTGGGTTCTCCAGTCCGACCGCTACTAGCTCGCAGGGCAACTCATCTGGTGCGGTCGTTTCTGTTTCCTCGACGAAGCCTTGAAGCAAACTCCAAACACCATTTATATTAGCATTGCTGTTGGTCAGTAATATAACACCTGAATTTTCTTCAGGATCATAAGCCAGAAGCGTAGATACCCCACTGTCTCCTCCACTATGTATTTCAGGTATTAGGTCAGCTGCATTAGGAGCTAAAAGCTCTCGTCCATCCATTGTTCCCTCTTGACTCATCGCGATCGCATAGTTAGCAAGATCCCTGACGGTTGATCGGAGCTGACCATTGGGGTAGTCAGGATATCCGTATTGTTCTTCTAAAATATAGCTAATTGCCGAACCATTATGGGGAGAAACCACCAAAGCTTCGTCTAATTCAGACAACAACCATCGGGTGTTGTCCATACACAAAACGTCAAAAATATTTTGATTGCAATATACATTAAAAGCTTGACCACTGATTACTTCAACCAAATAACCCATTAAGGCATAACCTATATTGCTGTAAGCATTTCCCTCGCCAGGAACATAATCTCCATACTGAGTGGCATCATAGAGTTCACCGCTTGGTGTTAGATAAGATTCCAGATAATCCCCTAAGGCGATAGGCGCATCTCCATCGAAATATGGCATGTTGTCCCAGTTATCAAGAATACTGCTATTATGCACCGCCAGCTGACCGAAAGTAATGGGGTCATCCGGATAATTGGGATTGATCACTTCAAAAGGCAAGTAGTTATTCACTGGATCATCCCATTCGAACAAGTCTTGTTCCCAAAGCTGGGTTAAAGCTGTATAAGTGAACAATTTACTGACCGAAGCTAACATGAATATGCTTTCGGCGTTCACCTCCTCCCCTGTTAGCATATTGGCAGAACCGAAGTAGCCTTCCCAGACTAATTCTCCATCGCGGACAATTCCCGCGGCTGCTCCAACTATTTGATCCGCCTCTACTTGCGCAGCGACCAAATCTGCTAAATCATTGATATCCGGATCGTAACAGTCAATAGTGAATGGAGCAGCCGTTATTTCTTCTCCACTTTCATCAATAAGGGTAATCTCAAAAGTGGACCCATTAGGTACTATGGCTCCGTTTTCCACAATATCACCCATTTGATCCGTAAAGAAATAGGGCGGTTGACCACCATAAGCTTCGATCTCCAAACTGGCTGTTCCGTCTTCGCATATGTAACTGCCATTGAATGTTAGCGGAATCTCAGCGGAAGACGCTATTTGTATATTGTCGATGAATAGATTGTTCCCCCAGCCCGAAACATTTTCAAAAACGATTTCTATCGTTTCTCCGTCATAGTCAAATAAATTGATGGCTTCTGTACGCCATTCTGAACAATCTTCCGGAAAGAAATCCTCCGTATGATCGGGAGCAGTTGCCAACTCCTGGTCGAATTTTTCGAGCAGCACTGACTCCTCTCCTTCACAATTGACCGCATAGACCCGAAAGCCGTCGGTATAATCATCGTTATAGCGCGCATAAGCCAAGTCGAAAATGAGCCATGTATTTTCCAAGTCGGTCAGCTGGATCGTTTTCTTGAAACGATCTATTGTTCCAATGATATTCGTTGAGAAGTTATCCATGAACATAGCTTGTCCGTTACAAGCGAGTGCTTCATCAGTTGTTAACCACACCCAACTTAAATCCTCATCCGGGTCAAGAACGGTCCACGTTAATGTTTCCCCTTCAAGGTCATCATTAATAGGTGCGGTATAAAAAGGATTGATAATGATCGTTTTATTAACACTTTCCTCATTTCCTTCAATATCAAATGCGGTTAATTCTATTAAATAGGTACCTGCCTCTTCGTAGGTATGTTGAGGGGATCCGAATGTGCTGCTCTGGCCATCACCGAAATCCCATATGTAGCTGACACCCCCTGTGGAAGCATTTTGAAACTGTACACTATTACAAATCACGGTATAGCCGAAATCGGCTTCGAGCGTTTGAGCCCTTAGTGATAAATGAGTCAATAATAGGAGTAAGGAAATACAGCTCCATTGAAAACTAGTTGTAGATAGACGCATAAGGGAATATTTTTCAAATAGACGCGCGAGGGATAGGAGTGGAAATGAGGGGGCTAAGGAGCGCACTGAGCGGCGGCA
>JAHDGT010000191.1 GCA_020631675.1 Bacteroidota bacterium | reverse complement strand
ATGGAAAATCAAGCTTTTTGTTCTTAGACGAAGCTCTTCTTGAGAGGCATCGCAGCGCGCTGGCTGGAAAGAAAGCTGAAGTATAAGGGCAAAAAGATATTTTTCAGCCAAAATTGCCTTACCTAAACAGTTACGGCTAATGAAATTGCTAATTTTGCACGTCTAAATGATGCCTGATTATGGCGAACAAGCCTTTAGTACTGCAAGCACAATTACAAAAACTCGCTCTTCAATTGGAAGGAGAACTGCATCTGGATCGCATGACCCGCCTGCTTTATGCGACAGATGCTTCTGTTTATCGAGAGTTGCCACTGGCTGTAGCCTATCCCAAAAACGAATCCGATATTCGGAAATTGGTTTTATTCTGTCGAGAACACCATAGCTCGATCATTCCTCGTGCGGCAGGCACCTCACTTGCTGGGCAATGTGTAGGAGATGGAATCGTAGTGGATATTTCGCACTACATGAATCAAATCCTTGAGGTGAACAAGGAAGAAAGTTGGGTGCGCGTGCAGCCCGGTGTCGTTCGCGATGAACTCAACCACTTTTTAAAGCCCCACCATCTCTTTTTCGGACCCAATACCTCTACAGCCAATAGGGCTACTATAGGCGGTATGATAGGGAATAACTCCTGTGGCTCCTATTCCATCGTTTACGGTACAACCCGCGAACACACCCTCGAAGTCAAAGCCATTTTGAGTGACGGTAGTCAGGTGCTTTTTAAATCGGTGACCAAAGCGGATTTTGAGAAAAAAGCGGAAAAGGTGGATCAGCTGGAAGGTCGCTTGTACAAGCAACTAAAAGTCAAGCTTTCTGATCCTGAGGTACAGCAACAGATCAAAACGGGTTTCCCCAAAGCCTCCATCCATAGACGAAATACGGGTTATGCGGTTGACGCACTATTGGCATCTAACGTCTTTGAGCCTGGTGCGCCCGATCTAAACCTCTGTCAATTGATCTGTGGCTCAGAGGGAACACTGGCATTCATCACAGAAGTTAAAATTCATGTTGACCCACTACCTCCTTCTGAAAAAGCACTTTTGTGTGTGCATTTTAAAAGTGTGGATGAAGCTTTAAGAGCTGTACCGCTCACGCTAAAACATGAGGTGAGAGCAGTAGAACTAATGGATAAGATCGTTCTCGACTGTACCAAGGATAATGCGGAGCAAAAAAAGAATCGCTTCTTTATTGAAGGCGATCCAGAGGCGATCCTCATCATTGAATTTGGAGATGAAAATAAAGCGATTGTCGACCAAAAGGCTAATGACCTGATTAAAGACTTAAAAAGTCAGAACTACGGCTATCACTTCCCAATGGTCTACCCTCCCTTACTGAAAAATGTATGGCAGCTCAGAAAAGCAGGCTTAGGCGTTTTGGCGAATATCCCCGGTGATGAGAAAGCCGTAACAGTGATCGAGGACACTGCGGTTGATGTAGAGGAATTGGCGGATTACATTCAGGAAGTGAGTCAAATCATGGCTAAGCACGATCAACGCTGTGTGTACTATGCCCATGCCGGAGCAGGCGAACTCCATCTACGTCCGATACTAAATTTGAAGTCGAAAAATGATGTCCGCATCTTCCGACAAATCGGAGAAGACTCCGCCCACTTGATTCGTAAATACAGAGGCTCTTTGAGTGGAGAGCACGGAGATGGAAGGGTAAGGGCTGAGTTCCTCCCATTGGTCATGGGAGCCGAAAACTACCAACTACTAAGAGAAATTAAACAAGCATGGGACCCGCTCAATATTTTCAACCCGGGCAAGATCGTTGACGCCCCACCCATGGATGAGCAGCTGCGCTATGAACCCGATCAGGCAACCGAGCAATTTGATACGCTATTCGACTTCAGCGCGACGGGCGGTTTGCTGCGGGCTGCGGAAAAGTGTAATGGTTCGGGAGATTGTAGAAAGACACATCTAAGTGGAGGCACCATGTGCCCCAGTTTCATGGCCACTCGAAAAGAAAAAGATACCACCCGCGCACGCGCCAATATTCTCAGGGAATTCTTGACCCGCTCTCCCGAAAAAAATCGCTTCAATCACCCCGAGATCAAGGAGGTGATGGATCTGTGCCTATCCTGTAAAGGATGTGCCACCGAATGTCCTTCTAATGTGGATATGGCAACTATGAAGGCAGAGTTTTTATACCAGTATTACCGATCTAATGGTGTTCCACTAAGAGCGAGTTTGATCGCGAACATTGCCAATGTGAATGCGGTTGCTAGTTTCGCTCCGTGGTTGAACAACTTTTTCTTAAGCAACCCGATAGCATCTAAGCCGATCAAGAAGTTATTGGGTATTGCCCATGAACGGAGTCTACCTACTTTAGCAAAGACAACACTCAAGCGTTGGTTCAAGAAGCACCATATGAGTCTTGCCCCTGCCCACCCCTCTAAAGGTAAAGTATACCTCTTCGCGGATGAGTTCACCAATTACAATGATGTAGAGATCGGGGTTAAAGCCATATTACTGCTTACTCGACTCGGTTATGAAGTAGAGATCCCGAAACATGATCAAAGTGGTCGTGCTTACTTTTCTAAAGGCTTATTAAAGGAAGCACAGCGAGTCGCTCGCAACAATATTAAAACTCTTAAAGGCGTAATAAGTGCGGAAACGCCTCTGCTTGGTATCGAACCTAGCGCGATACTTAGTTTTAGAGATGAATACCCAAAGCTAGTAGGCGAAGATTGGCGACCCTTAGCAGAGCGCATAGGTGAAAACTGTTTGCTATTCAGTGAGTTTATTAATAAAGAAATAGAGAAGGGGAAAATAAACTCAGCAAGTTTCACTAAAAGAAAAAGAAAAATCTTACTGCACGGACACTGCCACCAAAAGGCTCTGAGTGACATTTCGCATACTGCTTTCATGCTATCCTTACCGGAAAATTACAGCGTAGAGGTGATTCCTTCAGGCTGCTGTGGAATGGCAGGCTCATTTGGCTATGAAAAAGAACATTATGATATCAGCATGCAAATAGGAGAGTTAGTCCTTTTTCCAGCAGTTCGCAATGCGAATGCGGAAACAATAGTTGCTGCACCAGGAACCAGTTGTCGACATCAAATAGCTGATGGGACATCAAAAAAAGCACTACATCCAGCAGCAATTCTCTTTGATGCATTGCGCTAAAAAAATAGGCGCGAACAAAGTCCGCGCCTATAAACTCCACCAGCCAAAGTTGAGTTTTAAAATGTGATTGAAGTGAGATAGCTCATTGGGCTAGTCATTCATTAATAACGTATCGGTTCCGCGCCAATAACGGCACTATTCGGTAAATACTTATTGAAGTCGCTAATGGTCACATTCTTATCTAAAGTGCAATCACTGTCTTCATACACATTCACTAAAGAAGATTGAGATAGGTATAAATTCAAGTCGTTTACAGTGATCATTCCATCACTGTCCATATCCCCTGCTACCAAGGCAAACGAACCAGAACTTAAAGCCTTCAATTGACCACTGCCTTGGGCTTGTGTAGCACTTGTGGTAAAGTCAAAGCTGAAGCTCCCATTTGTCGCAGTGGCGGTAGCACTGCTAATAACCGCTAAGTGATTTCTATGGCGCAGTACAATGTAATAATCTTCACCTTCTGTAAGGTCAAAGAAACGCACAGCACTGGTCAAACCATTCGCATCTATAATACTTCCGTCATCCAATATTAAGGCGGCACGGCTTTCCACGATCACATCTGAATCGGCGGCACTACGCACTTCCAACAACACCCAGTCTACAGTGTTCATCGGGAACGCGGAATAGTTAGCCATACTTTCTAAACCCGTATAGTTCCAAGGTGCCATATTGAAAGGCTGATTCAGCGGTAATAATTGCTCCTGTAGCAAATCTGTGCGCATTAGTCCTGCATCACTATCGAAAGCGCCCTCTAACAATCCATTTACTTGAGCAGAAATAGGCGGCTCAGCCGTCTCGATCCAAACAGTCAGGCTTTCCCCTTTTACAGTCACTTCTTCCGCATCTGCGGTTACCATTCTAATGTCCGTTAAATTGATCGTCAGTGGATAGAAGTATCCAGTGGTAGAAGCACCAGTGAGCTCAGAAACAAGTGTCGGGTTAGACATGTGAATTTCTAATACATCAACATCTACTAAACAGCCTAAGCGACAAATATTACCTGATCCAGTTGTATTGGTATTCGTGATGCGGGTCATACCTACATACATCAAACTATCAGAAGTATAGTTTTTGTGGCCGCCCAGCATACTAATGCTGTCCGTTCCTAACCAAGAGTCTTCGAACCAAGTAGTCGCATTGATCACACCACCCGCACTGCCGAAGTTGTTATAGCCCGCTTTAAAGCGAATACCGTAAGCATCTAAGTCGGTCGCGATCGTATCCGTTAAATGGATGTCGAAATAAACCATATCCGTCAAGCCGTCACTGGAGTAGTCATCATAACCAGCAGATATTGGGGATAGAATTGTTGAAGAACTCGCGGGTTTCAAGGCAAGGTTGCCATTATGTGTCAAGTTGAAATTATCAATGATGGCTTGCGCATCACCGATCTGCGTGATGCCATCTCCATCGCAATCCAAGTGCTTCTCATTAATACCATTGTATTGGGTGTCCGCCCAATCAGTACAAGCCTGTGCTTCCCAATCGAAAGAGGCATTCGGACGTGCAGCACCAGTCGTGCCTAAGGTAGACAAGCCCCAGTCTAATAAATCGTCCATATCTACAATATCATTCCAATTCGCATCACCCGGCCAAACACAATCGTCATCTAATACCAATTCGAAAGCAGTCGCATTCGCATTTCCGCATTCGTCTAATACACCTACTTCGTAAATACCTGCGCTTTCTAATTCAGCAAACGGGTCATCACTCACTACATTTCCATCCGCATCCGTCCACAGATAAAGTGCCATGCCTGGGAGGTTGGTCTCTACTAACGTAGCCGTTCCCGCACAACCCATTACTATTTCAGGCATTTCTAGCTCGCTGGCATTACAACCACTTAGGTCGCAGCTAGGCGAAATGAAGGTAAAGTTCGCACTGGAACAGTCTGGGTTGTCATTATCGCTCACACTAATGGTAACTACTTCCTCGTCTCCAAAAGCGAAGTTCGGAATGGTGATAAAAGGATCAGGATAATAAGGGAAGTACTCGAAAAGCACCCCATTAACATACAAGTCGAAACCACTACCATTCACGCCGGTATAATTAAAGCCAAAATCAAGATCGTAGTAGCCATCTCCATCGCAAGCATAGGCCTCTGCTACAAGATCCCAGATTTCACAAGGCTCCGTACTGCCGCAATCTATAGGGTCTAAAGTGGCATAGGCACTACAAGAAGACTCATCGCCATCCACGACCACGAATTCGAAAGTAAGACTGCCATCGCCTACGATAGGACCAAGCGTGTAGTAGTACTCACCATATTCAAAAGTACCGTAGTTATTACCATTACCAAGAATCTGGAAAGTGCCTGTGGTCTGGTTGCTGAAAAAGCCAACATCCACCATGAATGTACCATCCGCTTGACAAGGATAAGCTTCTGCGAACACATCCCAGATTTCGCAAGGGGGATCGGTGCTACAGTCAGGAGCGATGAATGTATAATAACCACCGAAACAATCTGGATTGTCATTGTCATTCACGCTGATGACCACAGGCTCCCCATCACCTACGCCAAAATTCGGAATGGTGATAAAAGGATCAGGATAAGAAGAGAAGTACTCGAAAAGCACCCCATTGACATACAAGTCGAAACCACTGCCATTCACGCCGGAATAGTTAAAGTCAAGGTCAAGGTCGTAGTAGCCATCTCCATCACAAGCATAAGCCTCAGCAACAAGATCCCAGATTTCGCAAGGATCCGTACCGCTACAGTCTATAGGGTCTAAAGTGGTGTAAGCACTACAGGAAGACTCATCGCCATCCACGACCACGAATTCGAAAGTAAGACTGCCATCGCCTACAATAGGGCCTACGGTATAATAGTACTCGCCATATTCAAAGGTGCCGTAGTTATTGCCGTTACCCACGATCTGGAAAGTACCAGTGGTCTGATTGCTTAAGAAACCAATATCCACCATGAATGTACCGTCCGCTTGACAAGGGTAAGCTTCAGCGAATACATCCCAAATTTCGCAAGGCGGATCGGTGCTACAGTCAGGAGCGGTATAGGTGAAACTATCTGTACAATCTGGATTGTCATTGTCCATCACCATAATGGTAATGGTTTGCCCCTCCCCGATAGCGAAATCCGTAATAGTGATGAATGGGTCGGGATATGTGGTTTGAAAACTTTGAAAAACGCCATCTATGAAAACATCAAAGCCAATACCATCAACATTGTCATAATTGAATTCCATGTCCAGATCGAAGGTGCCATCAGCATCGCAGGGCCAGGCTTCAACATAAAGGTCCGTAATGGAACATTGAGCATAAGCAGTTATGCTGAACATGGATCCGAATACCACTAAGCAAAAGCAGTATAGCAGCCCTAGACTGATACCTTTGGTAAAATTTGGATGGGTCATAATTTCTACTTTTAACAAGGAGGAATTTGAATAGTGCGCTAAAGCTTGAGTGAGTTTTGAGTGAAGTTTAGCGCGCTATTCAAAAAAACAGAGTGTGTGTTGTGTGTTGAGTGTAGTGATCAGAAGCAGTAAAGCGTAAAATCATGCTTCACTAAAGCATTTGATACAGCTCAAAATTAAAGTGGAATTTTTAGTGAGCCACTATACAAATTTCGAGTATTGTAGGTGATTTTAATAGCTTATTATGGTAATAATTGTTTGAAATTCAATGATTTGAATTTTATTTTTGCATTGCTTTGTATTTAAGGTTTTTTGGGGGATGGGGTAAATAAAAAAGGTGTGGACTCTCCAGCCCACACCCACACACTCTGCCCAACTGGTTAAAAGTTGAGAAATAAAATCAGTTAGTTAATATTGCAAAACGCTTATTCCTATTACCGCTGCATTTGAACTATAGCTATTGAAATCACTGACCGTCACCTGCTTGTCCAGATTACAATCACTGGGCAGATAAGTTTCTATAGCGGAAGATTGCGTGATATAGGTGTTTAAATCTACAGTAGAAATCAGTCCGTCACCATTGATGTCACCAGCTCGTAGCGCGAACACACCTGAGTCAGCTTCTGATAATTGATCTACGCCAGAAGCCTGGGCAGCAGCTGTACTAAAGTCATACTCAATAAGGGCGTTAGAACTATTCAGTGCTGAGGCACTCATCACGTCAAGGTGGTTTCTATGGCGAATGGAAAAGAAATAAGATTCATTAGGATAAAGCGTGTTGAAGATGACGCCATCATAGCTGTCGTCAATGTCAACAATACTGCCATCCGTTAACAGTAGTGCTGCTTTTGTTTCTACTACAATAGAAGGATCCTCTGCTGATCGAGCTTCTACTAATACCCAGTCTACAGTATTCAGTGGTAAGCTGCTTACGGACTCTGTACCATAGTAGTTCCAAGGTGCTGTCCAATAAGGCTGACTATTAGGTAGTAAGTTGTTTTCTAAAAGCGCGGTGTTCATGGAACCACTGAACAAATCGTAGGGACCTTCAAGAACAGCTTTGAGTTGAACCTCTAGCGTTGGAGTAGCTCTTTCAAGCCAAATGGTCACACTTTCTCCTTTGATGTTTTGCTCTACATTATCCACATCAATCAATCGGATATCTTCCAAGTTGATGGTCAATTCTTCGTAGTAGACCTCACCGGAATTTGCGCCTGAGCTAAAATCCGATGTTAAGAATGGATTGGATAAGTGAATGTCGAGCACGTCAATGTCAACGATGCAGCCGACACGGCAGATGTTACCTGAACCTGTGATATTGGTATTGGTAAGACGCGTCAGACCAAGGTACATGATGCTGTCTTCTTGGTAGTTTTTGTAAGCACCGAGCATGCTCGTACTGTCTACGCCTAACCAAGAGTCATCAAACCAAGATTCAGCGTCGATCACCCCTGATTCACCGCTGAAGTTGTTGTAGTTTACGGTGAAACGTACTCCATAGGCTGTTAAATCGGTACTGATCGTATCTATCAAGTGAATGTCGAAAAATATGGTGTCTTCGATCCCGTCCGCGGAGAAGTCGCCAATATTAGTGGGTATGGGTTCTAAAATAGCGGAGGTACTGGCAGGTTTG
>JAHDGT010000190.1:4521-8163 GCA_020631675.1 Bacteroidota bacterium | reverse complement strand
AAAAAGCAGCGACCACTTACGCGTAGTCGCCGCTTTATCATTTCTGTTTTTATAACAGAAACATATTCGATTGAGACGGTCGAATTTTGTTTTAGAGAAGTATTATACTCACTCTATTTTTGAATGCGACCACAATATGCGAATGAAAATTAAATTTTTAAGTATAAAACTCGTACAAAAAGTAGGTAAATAACGCTTTCTAAAATTGCTTAAATAGTTTTAAGTTTTTGTTTATCAGGCAGTTAGTTCGAAGTGCTATAGATTTTTAAACGACATGCAAAGCTTGACTATTTAAAAGATTTTTCTGGTTTAGTGATTCCGCCAGGATTAGAACCTGAAGTGCGCGTTTAGGAAACTCCTACTCTATCCCTCGAACTAAGGGTAAGGGCAGGTTTAGAAAATAAATTAAACTACCTCGACTTCAGCTTGATCACTTAGAGTACGATTTGGGTTTTGATCTCTACTTAGAAAAGTGCCTTTTTATAGACCGACTTAAAATAATCGGTAGGTCAATATGGAAATATCATCGGTATAAGCATGATTTCCTTTAAAGCTATTGATTTCATCCAAAAGCCGTTTATTGATTTCGTCAACCGGATGTTGCCGGTTTTGAAGTAGTGTATCCGCTAACTTTTCCGGATCGAAATACTCGCCTTTACCATTCTCCGTGTCCGTTACCCCATCTGTATAAGTAAAAATCAAACTATAGGGGTCAAGTGTTAGGGTCGTTTCTTCAATTTTTGGTAGCTCATCAAAAACGCCCAATATGGTACAGCCTTTATCCAGTTCTTCTACACGACCATCTGGTAAGATTAAAAATGGCGGGTTATGTCCTGCATTGATGTAGGTAAAGCTCCGCTCTTTAATATTATGCTTCCCTAAAAAGAAGGTAATGAACTTATCCCCTTGCGTGATCTGAGTAAGTCGACTGTTGAAGCGTTTTAAAATTTGAGTGATCGACTGGTCGGGATTTTGTTCCACCATCGCACGGAAAACAGCCTGTGCGTTAGCCATTAAAATAGCCGCGGCAACGCCTTTGCCGGATATATCCGCCATACAAACGACAAACTCGTTTTCATTGAGCGGTATATAATCATAATAATCGCCCCCAATGTTATGGTGGGGCATATAGACCGCATCCATATGAACAGCTGCATTTTTAGGCAGCTCATTAGGCACAAGCATATTCTGAACCTGCTCGGCCAGTGCCAGTTCCTTTTTTAAGTTTTCTTGCTCTAATTGCCTTTTGAACAATCGCTTATTCTCGATCGCGACCACAATAATGTTCGAGATCGTCTGAATGTAGTTGATCTTTTCCTCCAAAGTATCCTTCGCTCCACCCTGTCTGATATCACCGATCAAAACAAAAGCCAAAGGAACGTCCTTATGGTAAATAGGAAGTAGCACCTCAAATTGCTGTAAAACTTCTAAAGAAGGTTCTTCCTTAACTAAAATGGTATCCTTAAATGGAATCAGATCTTTTTCAACGGTAAAGCTGGCCATTACATCCGCATCAACTCCATAACAACCCACACAACGCCACTTTTCCTGATGGTGAAAAATGACCAGACTATGCACGCCCATCTGAGCACGCAATGTAAATTCGTAAATGCGAAATAATACGTCTGCCGAGTAATTATTACTGATAGCATTCGTGATCTCTAAGAGCGAATCGATCTGCATCTGCTTAAGCATCAACATCCGATTCGCATCGAAGTTTTCTGGTTTTTTTAATGGTCCGCTCGTCTTGAACATGAAGCCGTGTGTCTGAGAATGAATACTGAGCTAAGTTAAGCAATCTTATCTTTCATTCTCAATCTGTCCATTAGTGGCTTATACTATAAGCCACTTCCTGCCCTAATAGCCAACATCTATCGCTTTTATATAAGCGATTCATCAGACTAGCCATTAAATTGCAGGAAAATTCAGAGCACGCTCTAATAGCCTGCTGGGATCACAATCATATTATCATGCGTATCGCTATCGCACAACAGAATTACCACATCGGTAACTTCGATACCAACTTTGCTAAAATCAAAGCGGGTTTAGAACAAGCTAGCCAACAAGGAGCTGACATCGTTTTATTCGCCGAGTTGGCAGTCTGTGGCTATCCTCCAAGAGATTTTTTAGAATTTGAAGACTTTATTAGTCGCTCATTGACTGTTATCGAGAAAGTAAAACTTGAAACAAAACGCTTGGGGATCGCTGCGGTAATAGGTGCGCCCACGCTTAATCCTGTGGTAGAAGGGAAAGACCTCTTTAACAGTGCCTACTTCATTGCCGATGGGGAAATACTGCACATCGCACATAAATGCCTGCTCCCTACTTATGACATTTTTGACGAGTACCGTTATTTCGAGCCAGCTTCCGACTTTAAAGTCGTTCACTACAAAGGCAAAAAAATTGCTCTGACCGTATGCGAAGACATTTGGAACATAGGCAACGAGAACCCGCTCTACGTCACCTGCCCTATGGATGAAATGATGGATCAACAAGCAGATTTCATGTTGAATCTATCTGCTTCACCTTTCTCTTATAGCCATGCACAGGACCGTATAGATGTGGTCAGGGCAAATGTAGAACGATACAAACTGCCCGTACTCTATTGTAATACCGTAGGCGCACAAACCGAGGTGATTTTTGATGGTGGTTCTTTGGTCATGGATGCCGCTGGTAGAGTGGTGGATGAAATGCCCTATTTTGAAGAAGTAGTACGCACCTATGAGCTGGCCCCATTATTAAACCCTGCCCCATTAACAGGGAAGGCCGACCTGGACGAATCGAATGAATTGCCTAAAGAGAAAATGGCCCTGATTTATGATGCCTTGATTTGCGGAATACGAGATTACTTTGGCAAACTGGGTTTCAAGCAGGCGATATTGGGCTTGAGCGGTGGCTTAGACAGTGCTTTGACCCTCACCTTAGCTGCGCATGCTCTAGGAGCGGAAAATGTAAGAGCAGTGCTCATGCCTTCAGAATTCAGCAGTGACCATAGTATAAATGACTCTTTGGAGCTGGTGAAAAACTTAGGCTGTATGCATGATATCATTAGCATACAGCACGTATATGAGCAGTTCAGAAGCACGCTCGCTCCTCAATTCGAGGGAACAGCTTTTAACGTGACCGAAGAGAATTTACAAGCAAGGAGCAGAGGGGTGATCTTAATGGCCCTGAGCAATAAGTTTGGCTACATCTTGCTCAATACTTCTAATAAAAGTGAAGCCGCCGTAGGCTACGGTACCTTATATGGTGATATGTGTGGTGGTTTGAGCGTGATAGGGGATGTGTATAAGTCAGAATGCTTCGAACTTTGTCGCTACATCAATCGCAATGGAGAGATCATTCCGAATAACATCATCACCAAACCGCCGAGTGCGGAGCTAAGGCCTGACCAAAAAGACAGCGACTCTCTACCTGATTACGACATCTTGGATGAGGTGCTTTACCAGTATATAGAACTGCGTAAAGGACCACAGGAAATCATAGATGCGGGCTTTGATTCCGCCTTGGTTGAACGAGTATTGAAGCTGGTGAATCGCAATGAATACAAACGTTACCAAACACCACCTATGCTAAGGGTATCTGATAAAGCATTTGGTATGGGTAGACGTATGCCGATCGTGGCGAAGTATTTAGGGTGAT
>JAHDGT010000190.1:0-4421 GCA_020631675.1 Bacteroidota bacterium | reverse complement strand
GGCAAATAATGCGAATCTGATGTAACTTGTGAAAAAGCCCTCAATTATGGATGTACGTCTCTATTCAGTATTATTTTTAAACAGCTTAATCAGTTCCCTATTTTTATCAACGATAGGGCTTTATGCGCAACCAGTTGATAAAATCACTAAAAACGAGGCATTCGAATGGGTGAAAACCGAGCCGGTCAGTAGCGAATACGGTGTATTAAAGGGGAAACTGACTGATATAGCATCTAAGGAAGTTCTACTCTTTGCTAATGTGGCACTCTATCAAAAAGGGGAAGTAATAACAGGTGGAGTAACAGATTTTGATGGGAATTACCATATACCGCACATAAAACCCGGCATCTACGATATTGCGGTCTCTTATGTGGGTTACAAGAAAAACGTACTGACACAAGTAGAGATCAAAGGAGGTCAACTATTAGAACTCAATAGTAGAATGACAGCTGAAGTTGACCCGAATGAATCTTGGCGATTATTCTCCCCACCCAGTCCTTATTTGATACCCATTAACTTACGATCCTCAGGGATCAGTGCCCGCTTCGATTACTACGGGCGACCTTCTTTGATTTTAGATGGGGTGAATCGCTAGCTGAAAACCGACGGCTGGTATTTTCTACGCTTGTCTTTTAGGGCACGCATCGCCTCCCCCAAACCACCTAAAGTAAGGGGGAACATACGCTCTTCGAAAACTTCTCTGATGATATGCGTGCTGTCTGAGTATGTCCAATACTGCTCGCTATTCGGGTTCAGCCAAACAATATAAGGGAAACGAGCCTTCAAACGCTCCAGCCAGATCTTACCGGCCTCATCATTGTAGTGCTCTACACTCCCTCCTCTTGCCATGATCTCATAAGGCGACATATACGCATCACCAACTACAATAACTTTATAGTCGGGCGGATACTTATGCAGCATTTCCATTGTAGGTGTACTCTCTTCATGTCTTCGCCAACTGTCTTTCCATACTGTCTCGTACAAGCAATTGTGGAAGTAGTAATATTCCATATGCTTAAACTCATGCCGAGCAGCAGAGAATAAACGAGAACAAGTTTCCACATGCCCGTCCATCGTACCGCCAATATCGAATAAGAGCAAGACTTTCACTTTATTCTCTTTACTTGGGCGCATATTGATGTGCATGATGCCCGCATTATCACAAGTATCTCGGATAGTACCATCAATATCCAACTCATCCGCTATGCCTTCGCGTGTAAGCAAACGCAGTCTACGCAAAGCCATTTTCATATTACGGGTGTTCAGCTCCAGATCATCACTCAGATTATTGAACATGCGCTTGTCCCATACCTTCACAGCTCTGTTACGCCTGCCGCTTGATTGCCCCACCCGATACCCTTCCGGGTTATAGCCTTCCGCGCCGTAGGGCGATTTACCACCCGTTCCAATATATTGATTGCCCCCTTCGTGGCGTTCTTTTTGCTCCTTCAGCAACTCCTCAAAACGTTTGCGTAATTCTTCCCAGCCCCCCATTGCCTCGATCATGGCTTTTTCTTCTTCGGTCAGCTCTGCTATTTTAGGATTTTTCAGCCATTCCTCGGGCAGTTGCATAAGCGCGTCCATAGGGATATAGTCCATACCCTTGAAGTAGTGACCGAATAAGTGATCAAAGCGATCCAAGAACTTTTCATGCTTCACCAAGGTGGTTTTGGCAATGAAGTAGAATTGCTCTACCGTATATCTGCCTACTCCTTTATGCAAGCACTCCAACAAATGAAGGTATTCTTTCACCGTAACGGGAATTCCTTCGGCTTTGAGCATGTAGAAAAATTCTAAAAACATAAATATGCGCTCTAATTCAATTGATCATCAGAGGTGTAAATTAACACAAATCCTACTACCTTCGCTGAGCAATCAAATTTCTTCTTTAAAAATGCGTACTCAAAAACTAATTCTTTTGATCGCTATCATCGCTATAGCCTGTAACTACAGCTGTGGAGATGTGGCGAAAATCGCTAAGCTAGGTTCTCGCGCGGCTAAAGCCACAAAAAGCGCAAGTGAATATTCTGACTCTTCTTCTGAAAGAAAAGACGGTTTAGATGCTAGCGGGTCGGGTGTCAGAATCACCAAGCACGATAATGGAAAAACCAAAGCAGAAGTAGAATATGTGAACCGTAAGCGTCATGGTAAAGCAGTAGACTATTACGATTCTGGTGAAGTGCGTATGGAGATGCAGTACAAAAATGGCGTAAAAGACGGTCTAGCGAAATTCTACTATGAAGGTGGAGGGCTATATCAAGAAACCTTTTATGAAAAAGGACAAATGGAAGGCATCCGCACCCGCTACCACAAAAACGGAGAGAAAATGGCCGAAATCCCTTACCACAAAGGAGGCTTAGGGAAAGGAACTAAAGAGTGGGATAAAACCGGCAAACTAATTACAAAATACGATGCGGTCAACATAGATGTGAAAAAGAAGAGAACCTCAGGTGAGCAGATGCTACTAGAGCTCCGTTTGCCCAAAGGCAAAAGCTACAAAGCAAAATACTACTATGGCGCACTAACTGACGGCAAGTATCTGAATAATGATTTAGTGAAGCTGAAAGTATCCAAAAGCGTAGGTGAAATGACCTTCGCAGCACCAAAAGGTATAAATGCTGCCCGTACCATTGATCTGGCAGCCGAGTTTCAAAGCGTATTAGGTAATCCTCGCTTGGTGTCTCGTAAGTATGAAGTGACCACTTTCTAAACTAACGCATAATTTGGATGGGATGGGCGGCTTGCTTCAAGCCGCCCTTTTTTGTAGTATTTCTCTTACTAAGCATATCACATCATTGCTTCGCAATGAAGTACTTCGCATTCACCCCACCATAAAAAGTGCGTGTGGCCGCAGGCTGAAAATACCGACTGCCAAAGGCATTCAGATCATTACCCAAGCTGTACTGCTTGCCCAATATATTATCCACACCAGCGAAAACACCCAAGCGGAAAGTGGGTGCATCAGAAGAAGAAGTATCTCCAAAAGTTTTTTCATACCCTATACGAGCATTCCAAACCGTATAAGCCTCGCTAAAAACCGAATTTCCATCATTCAGCGGAATCTCATCGGTGTATAATAAGAAGGTGTTGAAAGTGAAGCCATGCTTCCACTCACTCATTAATCCCGCAGAAACACGATGTGGTGCTACGCCCGTAACCGCATTCGCACTAAAGTCTTCCTCATCCTCCACATAGTCTCTAAAGCGAAAATCGTGATAGGTATAACTTGCCCAAAAATCCAGCGTATGGATCGGCTCAAAGCTTTCAAAGCGAATCGCCTCCCAACGAGCCGCCAATTCTAGTCCCCTATTATCCGTACCGCCCGCATTTCTGAATAAAACCGTGCCCGTCAAACTATCCGTATAGCTCACGATCGCATTGGCGGTTGATAAATAAAAAAGAGTAGGCTCTACATACAAACGCTCATTGAATAAATACATCCTGCTACCCAATTCATAGTTCCAACTCAACTCAGCCGCTAAGTCTCCATTGATCGTCCCTTCACTGGTAAACACTTCACGAGTAGTAGGCGGAGAAAAGCCCCTGCTCACACTGGCATGTAGCAATACATCTGAAGCTCCTGAAAAGCGTTTCTGAAAAGATGCCCTAGGCGTGACCACAGGCTTAAAATCAAAGTCGAACGTACTCGTACTCATATCCCACCAATCCCTATCGATCTCATAGCGGAGGTCATTGTAACTCGCCCCGATCGTCAAACCGAATTGAGCAGGGAAACTAATATGCAACTGACTGAAAATACTTTGTCTATTCGGACTGATTCGATCGTCAAAATTCAGTGTATCTCTCACACCATCCACATTCCCGAAATTAGCAGAACCCACCTGCCCCAACTGCATCTCTGTTCCTACCAATGCGCTTATAGAAGTTTGCCAAATAGAAGTTTTGTAGCGCAATGTGGCTCTAGTACCCACCCCGCTTTGATCCTCTTCCTTATAGTTGGTAATGAAGGGATTGATCTGCGACCAATACCCACCAAAAACAGATGCATTAAAAGACCACTTTTTACTCAAACCAAAGCGATGCTTTAAGCCTATACCTCCCTGTACATTTTTGCTGTCAATACTGGCATTCTGATCCACACTCCCCCCTACAAAAGCATTGCCTGGTCTCGCCTGTCTGGGGTCTTCCGCATACTGATCCGCATTCAAGCCACCGGGGATCTGGTAAAACAGATCACTGAACACAGCCAAATAATAAAGCTCGGTTTGCCCGTTCGGACTGTTCCAGAAACCATTCGCCTGCACATAATTGCGTTCAAAGGCACTATGCGCCCGATAGCCATCCGCCTGCTGTCTGCTGAATTGAATTTGGTGCTTACTTTGATCACTGCCCAGCACTGTGCCCACTCTCGCATCAATCAAACCATAGCTCCCCGCCTTAAAAGCCGTATAGACAGATGG
>JAHDGT010000189.1 GCA_020631675.1 Bacteroidota bacterium | reverse complement strand
CTAAGAACAAAAAGCTTGATTTTTCATCTCAAAAGCCCCAACCTAAATAGTTACTATTTATCTATTCGTTCTAAATCCTCAATAAGTGGCTCGCCATAAATTCGGGCAGCTACTTCATAAATTTCATTCCTTCTATGAGAGAAGCATACTTTAAACGCAAGGTCGAGGAGTTGGCCAGCTATGGTTACGACTTCAGAGTTACTGATTACATCAAGCAGGGCTTTGACATCTTTGGTAAGTACCCTGGGGGGCTAATTATATTTTCTTTCCTCTTTCTTCTTTTTAGTTTCTTAATTGGTTTGGTTCCAGGCTTATCGCTTATTACAGCCTTCACCATATCACCTGCACTCACCGCAGGTGCCTATATTGTTGCTCAAAAAGTAGACAAAAACAAAGATTACTCCTTCAACAACTTTTTCGATGGTTTTAAGCACTTTGTTCCCTTGATGCTTGCTTCCTTGGTTATGTTGTTGATCGTATTCATTATAACCTTGATTTTCTTGCTCCCTGGTTTATACGTTTATTTTAGTTCCGGAGGAATAGCAACACCTACAGTATTATTATTATGCTTACTAGGACTTATACCTCTTATTTATCTTTCATTGTGTTATACCTTTACTGGTTTTCATATCGTTTTTAATGGCTTCCAGTTCTGGGATGCGCTAGAATCCAGTCGTAAAGTGATTTCAAAGCGATGGGGTTCTATGTTCTTATTCTCGCTATTACTCACCCTGATGAATATCTTAGGACTTATTTGTTTAGTCATTGGCTTACTGGTAACAGTACCAGTATCTTACGGTGCCCTTTATGCCGCATTTGATGATATCGTTGGCTCCGAAGTAGAAGAATTAAGCGAATTTGACCAATTGTCTTTAGACGTTGACAACACTTAAATTTTAATTGGTCTCCTGAATTTAAAAAGCCGCATGTACAAAAATATGTACATGCGGCTTTTTGCATATTAGGCATATTCATTTTGCGAATATCTTCTAAGGTCATATCTTGTTAACGATTGTAATAATTTAAATCATGATCTCCCATGAAACAAACCTTTTTTAAGCGTAAGGTCGAAGACCTTAATGCACATGGCTATAGCTTCGAAGTCATGGATTATATACAGCGAGGCTCGGATCTTTTTGGCAAAGAGGCGGGTAAGTTCGTCGGATTTATGGTGCTTATAGTGCTTTTTTATATTGCGGCAGCAATGCTGCTTTTGGCTCCGATCATATCCTTTCTCTCCCTCGTTTTCTTCATTTTGGCTCCCCCTGTTCTGAATGCGGGTATCTATATAGTTGCCCATAAAGCAGACAAAGAAGAAGTCGTTGAATTCAGTAATTTCTTCGATGGGTCCAAACACTTAAAGCAGTTGTTTTTACTCACGATCGTCTCCTATTTAATCTACTTCGGAATCGCTCTTATTTTCAAAGGTCCTGAATTATACTTTATCACCACCCAACAATCATTATCCAACAGTCAGTTATTCTCAACATGGTCAACGGTAGGAGACATCATTTCCCTTTATTTATATGTTGCCTACAGCTTCGCCAGTTTTCATATTATTTTCAACGATTTCCAATTCTGGGATGCTCTTGAAGCCAGTAGAAAAGTACTAACAAAAAGATGGTTTCACATGGCACTACTGTGTATCATGCTGTTCTTCATCAATGTGATCGGTTTCATTTGTATTGGCTTGGGTTTATTAGTGACCGTACCCATCACCTTTTGCGCCATTTATGCCGCTTTTGAAGATATTGTAGGGACAGATGCCGAAGAGCTTAGTGAGTTCGACGAATTGGCGTTTGATGTCGACTATGATTGATGAAATCTCACACCGACCGCAGAGATAAACACTAAAAAATCCGCTTAGACCAGTGCTATTATTGATCTAAGCGGATTTTTTTGCCAAAGAGCCAGCGGCGCATTTAAACACCGCTAAACTCATGAAGTCGTGCCGTTTATTTAACGATCACATCGTTTTTTTTAATGGTGCATCATCATCTACTCGCCCATCTTCTGCTCTTCAAGCACGCTTACGAATTAAGTCGAAGGCCTCCGTATTGTTAGCGACTTGCCCTTGCTCACCAATAGTCTTAGGTATGGTGAAGTAGAAAGTAGAGCCCTCACCGACAGCGGATTCCGCCCAGATACTACCTCCATGCTTCTCAACAATATTCTGGCATAAAGCCAAACCAATACCGTTGCCATTTTCACCATTCGCCTCCTCTATGGATAGCTTGCTGAACATCTGGAAAATCTTATCTGAATATTCATTATCAAATCCTACGCCATTATCACTCACTCCGATCCGCCAGAACAACTCTCGTTCATTGACGCTGATATGGATTTTCGGTGTTTTCTGCTCGTTATACTTGATCGCATTGTGCATCAAATGCTGGAACAACTGTCCCATTTCAAAGGCACAGCCTCTTATATCAGGTAATGGATCAGAAGTGATCTGTGCATTCCACTCGGGTAACAATTTGCGTAGATTATCTATGCTTTCATCCAAAGTACGCTCTAAAGAGAAACCCTCGAAGGAAGTATTCGCTCTATTGACTTCAGAGTAGGTGGCCAAATCGACCAATAAGCTACGCATGTGCTTCACGCCATCCACCACGTATTTGATGTAGTCATTTGCCGTATCATCAAAACGGTCACCATAGCGCAAGCCTAAAAGCTGCGCGAAACCACTTATTGTGCGCAAAGGTTGCTGTAAGTTGTGAGAAGCAATGTTCGCGAACTGCTCTAAAGCTAAGTTTTTACGTTCCAATTCCGAAGCATAAATATGCAACTGCTCCTCCTCCACCTTACGAGTTGAAATATTTCGAGCATAAATGCAGGCACAAGGGCCATAAAACTCATCGTCAATATAGCGTACCAATAACTCTGCGGTGATCACACCCCCGTCTCCATCACTCAACGGCAATTCAAAAATGCAGTTGCCGCAATTTTTAGAGATATTCCAGAGCTTATCCCAGCTCATGAATACATCATCAACAATGATCTGCTTGATGTTTCGCGCTTTTAAATCCTCTTCTGAACCATTTAATAAGCGACAAGCCGTTGTATTCGCATTGAAGATGTCTCCTTCTTCTCTTACCCACATGATCGCATCCATCGCCTCATCAATAGCGAACTGATTCAATCTATCAACAGAAGGCACTGCTGCCGCATCTTTCAGAATGATCGCGAAATAAGATTGTTCCTCATTAAGAGATACTTCTTGGATCTGTGTGGAATAAGAACGCCCGGAAGCGACATGATATAAATTCGTGGATCTGTTTAAATTACCACGTTCTATCTTCGTTTTGATCACCTCGGACCAGGTACGCATACCCGGTAACTGTGCCAGCTCACCTCCTTGGATGCGCTTGCGCCAACCAAAGGTCTTATAAGCTGTTTCATTGATATGCATCAAATGCATTTGCTTGTTCACGATCAATAATGATCCTTCTACCAATGCGTCATAAACGGCTAAATGTATGTGGCTCGAATGCTCACTATTCAGTGATGCTAAAACTGCCTTACTTTTTCTGTTCTGGAGAAATACCAAAAAACCTATACCTCCAACTAAAGCCAAAGCCAAAACGGCGATAAGCTGTACCATAACTCTTTCAATTAGCAATGTTGACAAAATGGACGTCAAACAGGGAAATTCGATTCGGGTCTAGGGTAGACTACCAATTTGGGGTGCGGTAGTGTAAAGTTTAGTTAGTGGTGCGGATAACAGTTAATTGTGGTTGACTTTATTTGTTTAACTGTTATGGTCAAGTATACGGAGCTGTAGACCTAAAGTTGCTTTTTTGTTGAAAAAAGTTGATAGAAAAAACCACATTATTCATTTCACTAATAAATAAACAAGAGCTATAAATGAATGTTAGCACGCAAGAACTTAGCAATAGCTCAGACCATAGCACAATAAGTATTTTAGTATTTCACTATTTTAGTTATGAGTAATTGCAGTGATTTAGTAAATTTGAGGCATGCGAGATGAGCACTTGAATCCTGACAAAAATCACCTATCATCAGGTGAGCGTGAAGTCGAAAAAGCACTTCGCCCCCAAGCACTTGAAGATTTCACTGGCCAGCCACACATCATAGAGAACCTTACGATCTTCATCCAAGCTACTAAGCTTAGAGGAGAAGCACTGGATCATGTATTGCTACATGGCCCGCCAGGACTCGGAAAAACCACCCTCTCTCACATCATCGCCAACGAATTGAATGTAGGCTGTAAAGTCACCTCTGGTCCAGTTTTAGAAAAACCCGCGGACCTTGCTGGCTTACTGACCAACCTTGGAGAAAATGACGTACTCTTCATTGATGAGATCCACCGACTCTCCATCACCGTAGAGGAATACCTCTACGCCGCCATGGAAGACTATAAAATCGACATTATGATCGATAGTGGTCCTAATGCGCGCACCATTCAACTCTCCCTTAACCCCTTCACCCTCATCGGTGCCACTACCCGCTCCGGGCTCCTCTCCTCTCCTATGCGCTCGCGCTTCGGTATCACTTTCCGCATGGAGTATTATGATACCCCTACTTTGCAGCGCATTCTTAAACGTTCCGCCTCCATCCTTCGCACCCCCATCACCGATGAAGGTGCCTTGGAGATCGCTCGCCGCAGTAGAGGTACACCTCGTATCGCCAATGCGCTCCTACGTAGAGTGCGCGACTTCGCCCAGATCAAAGGCAACGGCACCGTAGACATGGAAATCTCCCGTTTCGGACTCAATGCCCTCAACGTAGATGAACACGGCTTAGACGAAATGGATAACCGCATCCTGCTCACCATCATAGAAAAATTCTCTGGCGGACCAGTAGGTATCAACACCATCGCCATGGCCGTAGGAGAAGAGTCGGGCACCATAGAAGAAGTCTATGAGCCTTTCCTGGTACAAGAAGGCTACATCAACCGCACCTCTCGCGGTCGGCAGGCCACAGATAAAGCCTATGCCCACGTAGGTAAAACACCCCCTAGTTTACAAGGAGGGCTTTTTGATGGGGTATAGATGTAAAATGAAATTATTTTGAAGGGTGCGTGCCCGCCTGCGGCAGGTCACCGGGCTATCCGTTCCAATTCGGGGGCTGTTCGCTGCTTCGCTGGCAGGCATAAAAATGGCTACCTCTGGGCCGCCTTTTTATGCCGCCGCTCAGGGCGCTCCTTAGCCCCCTCATTTCCTCTCCTATCCCTCGCACAACACAATTTGAAAGTGAGTCAATTTGAGAATTTGAAAATGCATTTTCAAATTGACTCATTGTCAAATTTTCAAATTATAGTCGAGTCAGCACATTAAGTAAGTAATTAATCAACTAGTTGTCAACTCCCTAAATACATCCTCCAAACTACTGGTCTCTTGATGCAGGGTAATTAGGGTATGCTGCTGCTCTACCGCGAAATTGAAAATAGCCGGACGAACATCTTCCGTACTGCTGGTAATAATTCTGTATTGCCCCATCCCCACTTGCTCCAATTCCTCTGCTTGGGCAACCGTTTTTAAGGCCTGTTCATTAATATTTTCGGTAAAAGCAACAGTCAATACATGTCTACCCGTAGCTCGCTGGCGGAGCGATTCCGCACTATCATTCGCTACGGCTTTACCCTTATTGATAATAAAAATTCGATCACAAACCGCTTGTACCTCCTGCATGATGTGAGAGGATAAAATCACGGTTTTCCCTTTCTCCTTCCCCATATTCCGAATCAAGGCACGCACCTCCGCCAATTGGTTCGGATCCAAACCGCTGGTCGGCTCATCCAAGATCAATACTTGCGGGTCGTGAATCATAGCCTGTGCCAAGCCCACCCTTTGTCGGTACCCCTTAGATAACTGACCGATCAGCTTGTGGCGCTCTCTGCCCAAACCCGTTAAGTCGATCATCTCATCCACACTTTTATCCACCTGCTCCACTTTGTGCAAACGGGCTACGAAAGCCAGATACTCCCTAACATACATATCTAAGTACAAGGGGTTGTGCTCTGGCAAATAACCGATCAATTGGCGTACCGCCATCGGGTCTTCCTGTACATCATGACCGCAGACCTCCACCTTACCATCCGTTTGCGGAATGAAGCAGGTGATCACCTTCATAGTAGTGGTTTTACCCGCTCCATTAGGGCCTAAAAAACCCAGTACCTCACCCGGTCGGGCTTCAAAGCTGATGTTATCTACGGCTTTTTGCTTGCCGTACACCTTTGTCAAATTAGCTACCTGAACAGACATGGTGAATCAATCTATCTGAAAAATGAATGGAAAGAGCTGTAGTGGTGCTGCTTGCCTGCACCTACGCTTATTTATGGCAAAGGGCGACCACAAGGGTCGCCCCTACGATTTATATGCTATGAGTTGAACCAAGCCCAATCTAACTAGGTCATCAAAGCCATACCCTCCGCCTTCAACATATCAATGGCACGCTGGGTGGGCAGCATCTCATTACTTTGAATGAAGTGCTGTAATATGGCTCTGCTCAACTCCTTGGCTTTCGCTTCCGGAGGAAACTGCTGCCCTAAGCTATTAATGATCGTGACCAATTCTTCCGTCACATTCTGAATAACGGTCCAGCTTGGTTGAGAGACGTACAATTGCTGCGTGATATTGTGCTCGAATTCCTGACGGATCATCATCACCAAGATCATTTGCAATTCTCGGGCACTCATCTGATCCCGCCCCTCCACACGTAGTATGATGTTTTGCGGGCTGATTCTTTCTAAGAACAGCACCAAGCGTTCATAAGCTTGTAAGCGCAGAGGCAGGTTCTCTTGCTGACGCTCGTGCTTACGGGCGGCTTCTTCCATGCCCAGCTCCATACGGCGCATTTTCGTCTGCCCGTCCATTAGCTGACTAATGGCTAAGTATACGGCAACCGCCACTGCGATCGCCGGTAATATTAAACGAATCGAATCTACGATTAATTCTTGCATGATTGTTTTTTGGGTTCAATTGTAAACAGTCGCAGTAAATACGACCTCTCAATAACGTCCAAAAACTATAAATAGTTATTTATGGGTGCTGCAAAAGTACGGAATACTACCTCAATAGGTCAATGGCATCAATCAATTCAACATTTCCAACATTTTTTCAAGTTCAAGTTTCATGTCAGGTAATTTATTCTCAATTGCATTCCAAACAATCTTAGTGTTTACCTTATAGTAGTCATGTACCAAAATATGTCGAAATGCGATTACCTTCCTCCATTCTATACTTGGATACTCTTTCCTTAGTTCCTTAGGTAACTGGTAGGCTGCCTCTCCTATTATCTCAAAGTTTTTAATGATTGCAAATTGAGCCATTTCATTGGTCGTAAATTCTTCATAGGTCATTTTGTTCCTAAATCGAAAGATTCGATTTATAGCATCCACCATATGTTCTAACCTTTCTTTTTCTGTTGGTTTAGCGTTCATAAATCAGCTTTTTTTCTCTTTCTATGAATGGCTTGATCGCGGCTGCTTCTTGCCCTTCTTCAACCAAATCAACACTTCGACCTGTCAGATCTTCCAAAGACTGTTTCATGCCGATGTAATCAAATAGGTCAATGGTTTGACTTGCATCAAATCTAATCAAGAGATCAATATCACTATCCAGACTTGCTTCATTTCTTACGAAGGAACCAAATAACCAAGCTTTTAATATTGGTTGTTCTTTAAAAAAACTTGTTAATCGAGCTACTAGTTGATCATTCGTTAGGATTTCAGATGAGGACAATTTATTTTTCTCCGCCCTTTTCAAGGCCATTTCAAGTGCTTCTACTGCATAATCTTGATTTTTAATCTCATTGTAAATCCGCTCACTCCAATATTTTTTTTGTAGTTCCCTATAATCTAATTGCAAAGTATCAGCTAAAATTGTCACAACTTTTGCTGGTGCCTGCATTAAACCGCGTTCAATCTTACTCCATACAGACTGATCCAACTCTAATCGAGCTGCTACCTCTCGAATAGGCAAACCCAAGTCCTTTCTTTTTTTTCTGACCAATTCGCCGAAAGTGATGGTGTTCAATTTTGGAAAAATTATTCATGAAACAATAATCCAAAGATATTCTGTTTTGTTTATTGTTGCAAGTTTGTCCATTGGCTTCATAAAACATAACAAATACCCTCCAACAAAAAAATCCATTATACTCTAGCCTCCGCAAGGGATAGGAGTGGAAATGAGGGGGCTAAGGAGCGCCCTGAGCGGCGGCAT
>JAHDGT010000188.1 GCA_020631675.1 Bacteroidota bacterium | reverse complement strand
TAAACCGATTGATTATTACCGCGAAGGTAATCGTATTAAAGAAGTTTAACAAAGTAAGATGAGATTTTGCTTTTGATAACGTATTTCATAGATAGAGCGGTCACAAGGGATCGCCCCTATAAATCAAAAGATGTCAATTGCTTGTGCGAGGGATAGGAGTGGTACTAAATGGGATAGATGGGGCGTGAGTGCCTGCTTGGCGGGGGCGGCCCAGAGGTAGCCACCGCCAAGTAGAGCAACGAACCCCCAGATAGCCCATTTTGTAGGAACGGATAGCCCGGTGGACGCAGTGAAAACTGGCGTTTTCTTAGACTCGAGACATGAGATCATCTGCTCGACGTCGGTTTTTCATAGGCGATTTAAGCCAGTTTTTATTGCGGGCACGCACCATAATGAGTAAAAATAAAAAGCCCTGCACCAAAAAAATGGTACAGGGCTAGGCTTAGGTTTCGGGTTTCAGGTCAGTTTATTGCTTTACTGTTTCACCATGCGAGTGTAGAGTTTTTTATCGTTGACCTCTAATTCTACTAAGTAGATTCCAGCTGGCAGTGTAGATACATTCAATTCACGCTGCGTGCTTTGACCATTGGAAATGAAGTGCTCGGCATGTACCATTTTGCCGTTCATATCACGCAATTTCATTGTAGCCCCGCCTTTAGGGATCGTGAACTGTAATTGTACGCGATCAATAGCCGGCACAGGCATGATGCTGTGAATTTGGAAATCATCTTGCGCATCAGGATTAGAGAACTTGCCTGCTTCAGAACCAGCAGCATCACCTGCCCCACCTTCACTCTCTCCGCAATTCGGATCCACGTCGACAATCACCCAAGTGGTATCACAGATTCCTGCTGCGGTACAACCTACTACTTCGATGGTATCAATACCGATGAAAAGTGGGAGTGGTGTATAAGTAATACAATTCGGCTCAACGATCTCTAATATGCAGTTGTAGGTCGTGGTCGCATCCATGATGTTGGTAACCGGGTCTGTTAGGTCGCAGAACTCAGGACAGAAGGTAGTTGGCGACATTGGCTCGGCACAAAGTACCTGAATGTCATTACAAACATCTGCCGCATTTACAGTGATCGTGATGGTTGCGGTATCGCAGTTTCCGTCCTCATCGCAGATTTGATAGGTAAATTGATCCGTACCTACAAAGCCTGCATTAGGTGTATAGGTATAGCTACCGTCGCCATTAGCGATCAAAATGCCGTTGGCAGGATCGCTGATGGATGTAATGCTAAAGCTCGCACCATCAGGATGAGAATCGTTCGACATCGGGAATAGTGTAACACTGGTGTTTTGATCCGTTGTTACATTATCATCATTGGCGATCGGGCCAGCACTTGGCTCGCCATCACAATCAGCAGACACCTGAATGGTCACTACCGTTGTTGCACAATCTCCAGCTGAATTACAGCCGATGATATTGATGATATCCGTTCCTGAGAATGCAGGAAGAGCGGTGTATTCAATACAAGCATCTCCTTGCAGTTCTAAACTACAATCAGAAGTAGATGAGTAGAAATCTGTGATCGTGATGTCTCCATCAACACAGAAGCTCGGGCAGATCGTGATCGGATCCATTGGCTCTACACAAGGTAGGTTAATGTCGGTATTACAATCACTATCCACATTGATGGTCACTGTTGCTTGTAAGGTCTCCCCTCCAAGAGCGGCAGCCACACATGGGTCTGTAGGGCAGACCGTATAAGTGAAGCTCACTGTACCTGTATAGAATGGTAAAGGCTCATAAGAGAAGGTATTTCCGATCAAAGTCAACGTCCCGTTTTCCGCTTGAGAATGCGTACAGATCGTAGCTTCTAAACCAGCGATGGCGTCATTAGCTAATACATTGAGGGTAATGGTTTCCCCATTGGTCGCATCAATATCATCAGACAAGCTGTAAGTCATGCTTTCCAGTGGCAGTACAACGACTTGAATAGTAGCAGTACTGGAGTTACCCAAGACATCACAGATGGTGTAGGTAAAGGAATCTGAGCCAGTGAAACCTGCGTTTGGCGTATATACCAGTTCATTACCACTCAATAAAACAGCACCATTAGCAGGCGTTGTAAAACCACAAATGTTCATACCATCAGAACCATTATCATTAGCCATTGCATTGATGACCAAAGTCTCCCCACAATCCGTAGTCTCGTAATCATTTTCCGCATCAGGTGGGTCTATGCATCCGATCGTCACCTCCACATAAACGGTTTCGCAGATACCCGCATCATTACAAGCAGTGATCTCAACCGTTTCCACATAGCCTAAAGGCGTTGCGGGGAATGGGTTATAGTTCACACAACCACTACTAAAATCGATATTACAAGGGTATGTCGTATCTGTACCTGTGATGGAGAAAACAGAACCCAGCGTACAGAAATTCGGGCAGATCTCGATCGTTGAGCCTGGATCCACACAAAGGTCTTCTAAAGGCTCACAAGGCTGGCATTCCGGATTGATCACTGTTGTTAAAGCACTGGAAGAACAATCAGAGGCTAAATCGACCAAGAAAATGATGTACATCATGCTTCCATCAGCTGGCAATGGTACATTGACCGTAGCTCCAGGAGCGACCGTAAGACCCGTATTCTGCGCATTGACGAAGATGTTGTGAATGCCGATGGCATCTAAGCTCAGTGTTACTGGCACACTCGCATCTCCAGCTTCAGAGCATGCTGCTTCGCCTACAGTATAGCCAGGGTTACAAGGACCTTCAGCAAAATCATTACCCGAACAATCGTAGTTCATGGTATAGTAGTTCGTACCACAAGTATAATTCGGGAATATCTCGGTATAATCCACCGCGAAGGTCACCTCTCCGAAAGTACCATTCGGTGCATCATAAGCGTTACCAACTCCTGTCACGCCCGCTTCATTCTCCCAAGAGACGATCGGTAGCGGACAGTTGGTGTCGAAGTTCACGATACATTCTTCCACATCCACATCAAAACCTACTGAGATTTCATTACAAAGGCTAACCACGACGGTTTCTTCTGCTGTACAGCCACCAATTGTGGTGATGCTAAGCGTATAAGCACCCGGAGCGTCTATGGTAGCAAAAGCCGTATTCCCACCTGAAGCGATAGAACCATCAGCTGTAGACCAGCTATAAGTACTCGCATTTTCAGAAGCGGATCCATCAAGCGTTACAGTGATATTATCACAGCTGATCGGAGGCGGAGGTGTTACCACTGCCTCAGGTTCACCGCCCACATCTTCCAATAGAATAGAGTCAGCATCTGAACAGCCATTCGCTCCTGTAACGGTAACGATATAAGTACCTGGATCGGTAACGGTAACACTTGTTAGAGCAGACTCTGACAACACTTGACCATTAGGATATTGCCAAGTATAATTCGTACCTCCACCGCCAACACTTAATGTTGCTGTATTATTATTACAATCCAGTTGGTTAGAAGCACTTATTGAAGCGTTAGGCGTACTCAGATCCTCTATAACTGTGATCGAGCTTGTACCCACACAACCATTCGCAGCGGTAACACTCAATGTATAAGTACCCGCAGCACCTACGGTCACCGTACTCGCATTCGCACCAGAAACGATCAGTCCATTTGTAGTAGTCCATAAGAAAGCAGAAGCTCCGCCACTTGATCCATTCAGACTGACCGTAGTATTGGCACAAGTGATGATGCCTGCCGCGCTGCCACCAGACACGCTGATATCCACATCAGGCTCATCAAAATCAGCAGTAACTGTTACACTCGCATCATCTGTACAGCCATTGGCAGCGGTAACCGTTAAATGATACGTTCCTGCTGAATTAATAGTAGGGCTGGCACTATTCGCACCGCTAATGATCGTTCCATCAGGGGTGGTCCAGCTATAAGAAACAGCGGAAGTGGATCCGCTTGCATTTAAAGTGATTTGAGTGCTGTTACAATCCAACACCAATCCTCCAGCACCACTAGCAGCCCCTTCGATCAGTGCATTAGGTGGTGTAAAGTCTTCGCTTACATTGATCGCGTCCGTATCCGTACAGCCGTTGGCCGCGGTAACAGTTAAAGTATAAGTACCAGCAGCATCAACAGTTGGTGTAGCAGTGTTCGCTCCACTTACTATATTACCTGTAGCAGTAGTCCAGCTATAGCTCACGCCCGAAGAAGAATCTCCAGCATTTAAAGTAGCCGTTGGAGCGTTGCAATTCAATACGATTCCATCACCACTTAAATCTCCCGCATTAGCAACAGGTGGTGTAAAGTCTTCGCTTATGGTCACGCTATCATTCGCTTGACAGCCATTCGCTGCGGTGATCGTCAATACATAAGTACCGCCTCCGTTAATGATAGGGTTCATCGAACTGCCTCCACTTACAATATTACCATCTGTTGTAGACCAGCTGTAAGAAACCGCCCCTACAGAGCCAGAAGCATCTAAAGTCATGCTCGTTTGGTTACAATCCAAAGTGCCACCATTTCCACCAGCATCACCGCCCGCATTCGCGGTAGGTAAGCCAGTATCTTCCCCAACTGTTACTTGATCAGAAGCACTACAGCCATTGGCAGCAGTAACCGTCAAGGTGTAGGTGCCTGCTTGACCAACTGTAGGAGAAGCAGTATCGCCACCAATAAGAATTGCACCATCCGTACTCGCCCAAGAATAAGCCACACCAGCGGTACTACTTGAGCCACTCAGTGTTATGCTTGTTACTGAACAGGTGATATTACCGCCTGTGCCCGCATCTACATTTGGTACGGCAAAGTCGGCAGTAATGGTCACATTATCATTTGATTGACAGCCATTCGCTGCCGTAATTACCACATCATAAACGCCAGCTTCATCAACTACTGGTGTAGCGGTATTGCCACCACTCACGATATTACCATTGGTGGTAGACCAGCTGTAAGATACCGCCCCTATAGATCCAGAAGCGTCAAGTGTAGCTGTTGGATTAGAACAGTTGATTACCGCATTACTACCCGCATTAGCTGTTGGCGTGGTGAAGTCTTCATCTATGGTCACGCTATCACTATTGGTACAGCCATTAGAAGCGGTGATCGTTAGTAAATAAGTACCGCCTTCATTGATCGTTGGCGTAGCGGTATTCCCACCACTTACAATATTGCCATTGGCAGTAGACCAACTATAGGACACCGCACCAGAAGAGGCTGTCGCATCTAAAGTAATGCTCGTAATATTACAGTTCAAAGTACCTCCATTGCCACTGGCATCGCCACCTGCATCCGCTGTTGGTACCCCAACATCTTCTCCAACTGTTACTTGGTCGGTCGACGAACAGCCATTTGAGCCGGTAACCGTTAAGGTGTATATACCCGCTTGACTTACTGTAGGAGAAGCGGTATTACCACCACTAATGATCGCGCCACTTGTGGTCGTCCACTGATAACTTACACCAGCAGAAGAACTGCTTCCGTTTAGCGTAATTGTTGTTGTAGAACAAGTAATATCCCCCGCAGAACCTGCTTCAGCACTTGGTGTACTGAAGTCGCCACTTACCGTTACTGCACCCGTATCGGTACAGCCATTGGCAGCGGTAACCGTTACCGTATAAGTACCTGCCGCATCAATAGTAGGATTAGCCGTGTTTTGACCCGACACAAAACTTCCATTCGATGTGCTCCAGCTATAGCTTATTACATCTGTACTTCCATTCGCACTCAGTACTTCCGTATCATTCTCACAAGTTAGCACATCAACTGAAGGGATACTTACTGTTGGAGGTGTCAAATCTTCCGCTACGGTAATCGCTGTTGAAGAGAAAGAACAGCCTGTAGTGGTATTCGTTACTGTGTAAGTATAAGTACCGCCTGAGGTGATACTTACCGTATTAGTAGAACCGACCAAGCTACCTGAGTCATTCGTCCATGCTATATTCCATTCGCTTGGATTGGAAACTGTAATTGTACCTACTAACTGTAATGAAGGCGTATTACAAGTAATGGTCGTCGCTCCACCAGCTCCCGCTTGTAAGTCGGCACTTATGCTTGGTGTTTCATAGACCTCTAAGTCTTTTTCACAAATACGCAAACAGCCATCAGAAGTGGTAACTGAAACACTATAGGTTCCTGCTACATTGATCGGACCTGTATTCGGGGTATTGGCAGAGAATCCTCCAGGACCCGACCATTGATAAGCAATACCTCCAATATTAGAAATGAAGTCGGCAGGCTCGTTTTCACAAACAATATCATCACCAGCAATAGCACAGATGTCATACTCTGGCAAGTTCACATTAGAAGTAATGTCTTTGATCGCAGAAGAAGCGAACCACCAAGTATTCACCGTATTAAAATTACCATAAGCATCAGCAACCGCTCCGTCCCACTCGCCAGTCCAACGGTGGCAAGGAGGCGCACAACCATTCAGCACGACTTTAGGCTCGCCTGTACCATTAGATTGAGTGATATTGCTATCATCATAAAAGATAGGCTGTATACCGAGTGCAGGACGAATCGTCTCTACGATATAACCATCATCATTATACTCCGCATCATAAACCGGGAAGTGATAAACCCCTTGGAAGAAAGTAGCCAATATGGTCACATCCGTTACGCCTACATCATTCCCCAAACCATCTTTACCATCCCAGGGCACACATACTTCATAAGGGTACGCCGCATCTTGGGGTGCCGGACTTAATTCTACTTCTGTAACCGCAGCGGAAAGTAAGACTTCCGCTCCACCATCGTATACTCCATCTCCTAAACCCGCAGGCTCGATCAAAACATCGAACTGACCGGTTTTGGAAGCGGCGATATTCACACATAGCGTATTGGGGTCACATTGCGACATCAAAGGACTCATCGGGATAAAATCACCGAATTCCTGTTCCGGGCAAATGCTTTCATCTGGTTCAAATAAGAATACTTTGAGTTGAGGATTAGGAGAGTTCAGATCCTCCACAGACATTCTATCTTCTTGTACATCGCCTGATGTACCTACACCAGTGGTATTAAATGACACATTGAAGTTACCCGCACGGAAACCTGAACGTTGATCGTCATCCCCTACACCAGCACGGGTATTGATACCCGTATTGAAATCGATTTTAGTAATATAACCCTCTTCAGCGCAAACGTAAAAAGCACCATTGAAAGCACGGTCAAAAGGATCATCTTCGTCTCCGTCATTCTTTATTCCTAAGCCCCAATTGTAAGACCAGATACGACCGTCGATCGCTGTAGGTGCAGCTCCAGAATTGTCTGCCACCGTAATGTCGAAATAAGGAATATAAAACCCAGAATTAGAAGTATTGGGGTCATAAGTCGGATCCGTAGAGTAGAACTCCACATAATAATCTCCCGTTTGCAAACCACACGCACTGGGGTCAAAAGTAAATGGGGTGTAGCCAGAAGCACCAGCAATCGGTGCAGGTCCCGCCTCTACCAATGCTCTACTATCCGCATTGACTGAAGCAGGCGCAAGACTCATCCAGCCAGAACCAGTCGCACCATCAATACCCACATTACCAAAGCAAGTCAGCGGCGTTCCATCAGGAGCTACGATTCTGAAGATCAACTCATCTGTTAGCCCAGTATACTTTCGACTGGTGTAAGCACGGCTGAATCCCAAATAAACGATCTCAGTCAATGAATTCACATTGAAATGTAATCTTGATGGAGAGTCTTTCCATGCGAATTGACCGTAGTCACCACCCAGTCCACCTGTATTACCAGCGCCTACATATAAGGCGACCTCATCCAAGGTGGAGGGTGCAATGTCAGGTGTACCTTCCGCCTGTAATACATGCGGCAAAAAGGCAATGGAAAAAATGAAAAAGGAAAGTGCGTAAAGCAAATGGCAGCAACATTTGCTTTTTGTTGAGCGGCGAATACCAGCACGCCAGCTACTAAGTGAAATCAAAGCACTCATAGCACGATAGTTTGGATTAAAATAACAAGCCATTCTTTTCGTCATAGACAAAAAGACATAGCTATAGAGTCAAAAAGCCCGAAATGTAGTAAGTAATGAAATAGGAAGGGAAGAGATACCGCTTAAAAAAATGGCATAGATATTAAGCGGAAGGAGACAGATAAACGGGTATATTATCTATCCAATGTTAAAATTACTCATTCTTTTTGAATTACAGAAATGCATATACCGATTTGAAAGATAGTGGTTTTAATAATTTACAAAAGCATTATATATCCACATTTCGTTTTGCTTGAATATCAAATATTATTAATGGTGCGTACCCGCAATAAAAAGGGGGCTTGTTTTTTCATTCA
>JAHDGT010000187.1:5872-8262 GCA_020631675.1 Bacteroidota bacterium | reverse complement strand
TCGCAGCTCGATCCTTTTCTGCTGCTCCTATTAAATATCTGCCAGCTCGCTGCGATCGCTGAGATTTTTCATGCGGCAAAGGGCTACACCAAATCGCCCGTCAAAACCACCGCCATACAAGTCGCCTCCCGCGTCTTCGTGCTCATGCTCATCAATTTCTATCCTGTTTGTGGCACTTATTGGCCCACATCCTACTGCGGCATCCAACTCATCGGCGTCGCCTGGGCACTCACTGAAGTCGTGCGTTACGCCTACTATTTCACCCAGCTACAAGGCAAATCCAACCCAATACTCGGGCAACTGCGCTACAACTTATTCTTGATCCTATACCCACTTGGTTTTTTTGGCGAGCTGCTTATCATCATCGCCACCATGCAACACTTCGGCATCGGTTGGAACTGGCCCACCTACATCCTCGTACTCATCACCTTGGCTTACCTCTTTTTCTTCCCGCAGATGTACGCCCACATGCTCAAAAGAAGAACCGTTTTCTACGAGAATTTAGAGGAGACTGTTTAGTTTGAAATGAATGATTTATAGGGCGCGTGACCGCAATAAAAACTGGCTTTAGTAAACTATGAGAAATCGACGTCGAGCAGAAAATCTCATGTCTCGAGTCTCCTATCTCGGGTCTAAGAAAGCGCCAGCTTTCACTGCGGTCACCGGGCTATCCGTTGCAATTCGGGTGCTGTTCGCTGCTTCGCTGGCAGGGCTAAAAATGGCTACCTCTGGGCCGCCTTTTTAGCCCGCCGCTCAGTGCGCTCCTTAGCTCCCTCATTTTCACTCCTATCCCTCGCGCGGCCAATTGCAAAATACGCTCTTAATGGATAAATGTAACCGCATAGTGTCAGCAACATAAACAACTTGATGTCGAGCACGAAGTCTTATGTCTTACGTCTTAAATCTTATGTCTTTTTAGCGAATGGCCTTCATGATCTGCTCGATCGGACCCAAATTACTCATGGTGTAGAAGTGCAGACAAGGCACCCCGTATTCGATCAATTCCTTACACTGCTGACTGGCCCACTTGGCACCCGCATCGCGAATCTCTTCTTTGCTCTTACTCGCTTCAACAGCTTCTACCAGCTCATCCGGCAGTTCCACATGGAAAATACCCGGAAGCGTCTGTAGTTGACGTTTAGTCGTAATGGGCTTAATGCCCGGAATGATCGGTACATGTATATCCGCCGCTCTGCAACGATCCACAAAATCAAAATACTGCTGATTGTCGAAAAACATTTGCGTGACGATGTAATCCGCGCCCGCATCCACTTTTTGCTTTAAATATTTCAGATCCGTTTTCCTGTTCGGCGATTCAAAATGCTTCTCTGGGTAACCCGCCACACCAATGCAGAAGTTGGTTTCCGTAGCATTGGTCAGGTCTTTTTCCAAATACTCCCCATTATTCAAACGCACCGTTTGCTCCACCAACTCCAAAGCATTGATATTCCCATCTGGCTCAGGGGAGAAAGATCGCTCCATTTTCATGGCATCCCCTCTTAGTAAAAGCACATTGTCAATGCCTAAATAATGTAGATCCACTAAGGCGTCCTCTGTCTCGGATCTGCTGAATCCACCACACAACAAATGCGGAACCGTATCCACACCATATTTGTACTTGATCGCCGCACAAATACCTACCGTACCCGGACGTTTACGAGTGAATACTTTTTCGAACAAACCATTATCCAATAACTTGTACTTGTATTCGGCTCTATGATAAGTCACATTGATAAAGGAAGGCTGATGTTCTATCAACTGATCCAAAATGCGGTGTAATGCCGCTATACTCTTACCTTTGAGCGGCGGGAGTATCTCGAATGAGATCAAGGTGTCTTTTGCCTGTTGAATATGTTCAATGACTTTCATAATGGGTCAGACAAATGGATGATTAGTTTGTATATGGACTGAAGTCGCAAAAGTAGAACTTGTTGCGCAATCTACCACTAGCGACAAGCAGCATGAACGACATAGATTTACTTTTGTTATGATGACTAGCATACCGCTCCGAATAGCACGCTCGAATCATCTTATGCTCCGAGGACGTACTGGTTCACATGAACTGCGCTTTATTATAGATACAGGCGCAACGGCAAGTTGTTTGGATCGTAGCCGCTGTGCCCATCTCGGTAAGCTGAAAAGCAGCCTAATGGACATGAAAACGCTCGGAGAACTGAAAGAGCAGCAAACACAGCAGCTACAACTCATAGATTTCCATTTAGGGGCAGTACATTTGCCGAATAGTTATTTCTCGCTCATAGACTTGAGCCAGATCAACGAAGTATTAAACCGACTGGGCGATCCATTGATCGACGGACTGATCGGGATGGACATACTAATAGCACATCAAGGCGAAATCAATATCGCCAACTTAAGTTTGAAGTTGAAAG
>JAHDGT010000187.1:0-5772 GCA_020631675.1 Bacteroidota bacterium | reverse complement strand
CTAATAGCACATCAAGGCGAAATCAATATCGCCAACTTAAGTTTGAAGTTGAAAGAAAAGTAATGGCAAGGAAGCGGAATAGAAGTAGAAGAAAGCTGGTAGAAAACCTTCAAGTCACGAATATGGCTGCTGAAGGTAAAGCCTTTGGCAGACGAGCAGATGGCAAGCTCATCTTCGTAGAAAATGCAGTGCCCGGTGATGTGGTGAATGTATTACTTACGAAGAACAAGAAAGACTACGGCATTGGCAAAATCGCGGATTTACTTGAAGCAAGTGAGTTGAGACAGCCCGCTTTTTGCGAGCATTTCGGTGTGTGTGGCGGTTGTAAATGGCAGTACCTCGCCTACGAGCAACAGCTGGAATACAAAAGATTGACCGTTGAAGAGTCTTTCCGCAGAATTGGTAAGCTGGACTTCCCCGAAATTCCTCCCGTACTAGGCAGTGAACTGACGACTTACTACCGAAACAAGCTGGATTTCACCTTTAGTAATAAACGCTGGCTGACCCGTGAGGAGGTGGATAGTGGGGTGGAAATGAAACGAGATGCGCTAGGCTTTCACAAGCCCGGTATGTTCGATAAGGTAGTAGATGTGAATCACTGCCACTTACAAGCAGAACCCAGTAATGAAATCCGTAATCATGTACGTGATTTCGCCTTAAAACATGAACTCGAATTTTATGATATTCGGGAGCATACGGGTATGCTGCGCAACCTCATCATTAGAAGCAGTACCCAGGGAGAGTTGATGGTCATTCTGAGTGTGGCACAGATGAACCCCATGCTTTTTACTCTGTTGGATGATCTGCTGGAGCATTACCCGGACATCACCAGTCTGCATTATGTGGTGAACAAGAAAAAGAACGATACCCTTTACGATCAAGACATCATCACCTATCATGGACGGGGCTATATCTTAGAAACCCTAGGGCATCG
Source organism: Bacteroidota bacterium (assembly GCA_020631675.1). Classification (GTDB taxonomy): domain Bacteria; phylum Bacteroidota; class Bacteroidia; order Chitinophagales; family UBA2359; genus JAHDGT01. The sequence continues at coordinate 4,838 of JAHDGT010000187.1, read as the reverse complement.
ACAATATAAAATCAGCCCGAAGTCTTTCTTCCAGACCAATCCCACACAGGCGAAAAGCCTATACGATATCACAAGAGATTTTGCTGAGCTGAAAGGCGAAGAGATCGTATACGACTTATATACAGGCACAGGTAGTATCGCCATTTACGTGGCCGATCAATGTGCGAAAGTCGTAGGTATTGAAGAGGTGGAAGCAGCTATAGTGGATGCGAAGTTCAACGCGAGCTTAAATGAAGTCAGTAATGGCGACTTTTATGCGGGTGATGTGAAGGAAATGCTAACAGATGCTTTTGCCGAACAGCACGGACGTCCGGATGTATTGATCACAGATCCGCCCAGAGCAGGCATGCACCCGGATGTATTGGTACAATTGTGTAAACTGGCCCCACAGCGTATTGTCTATGTGAGCTGTAACCCGGTAACACAAGCGCGAGATCTGTCCGCACTATGTGAACAAGGAGGCTATAAGATCACCAAAGTACAGCCTGTGGATATGTTTCCGCACACCTACCATATTGAAAATGTAGTGGCTTTGGAAAAAATATAGCCATGAGTTTTTCATGAACACCACTGTACTTTACTTGTTACTCAAGGAGTGAAAACTAAAATAAACTCGTCTGATGTCTTATAGCTATAGTATGATTGCCGCTTTAAGTATGATTTTGCTCCAAGGTCGACGAATCGAACTGAACCCTAGGGGAAACCGCTCTGATAAAGGAATCTTTGAGCGCTATGCGGAGATATTCAGTGACCCCATGTTCTTGGTCATGTTGGTGATCGCGTTAGGGGTGGTGTTTATCATATACCGCTACTTTGTAAAAGAAGACCACCTTTTGAGTGCGGAGGAAGAGCTTTTCGAAGCCCAGCTGAATCACTACGGCTATCAGTTCGTTTCCGCTCAACTTCAACAAGGACATGGACCTTTTCAGCTTACAGAAGAGCAAAAAGCGATACTTGAACAGCCTAAAGTGAAATTGACGGAAACAGAAGATAAGGGCATAGAGGCGGAGAATGTACCGCTACCAGAAAAAAGCTTCAGCTTCTACAAAGTACATGCACAAGATGCTGAGCTGACCATTAGAGATTTCTGGGCACAAGTAGAGTACGGAAGAGGAAATAGAATCGTATCAGTCTCTTGGTTACCGAATGTATTCGTTTCAGCGAACTAAGGGCGACCTCCAAGCTATTATTCTCCGATACCGCCCATTTTATTAAAGCTGACCGCCATTTTGGGGTCCGTATTGCGTTCAGCAATGCTTTTCATCATCTTTCGAATAAGCATTTCTTTTTCCTCTAACTGACCGATCATTGTCTTATCGCTACTTTGTGTCCGCTCCAAGGCTATCTCGTCTGCCAAACTGTTCAGGCTGCGCATGGCTCTGAACTTTATCCAGGTTTTGTTTGAATTCAAGGCTTTGTCTTCAAAAAGCGGTAATGCGTTTTTCAGGGTGCTCATATCTTGTCGAGCCAGGAAAATGCCATAAGTTTCTAATGCCTTCCAATGACTACTATTCGGGTCTTTGATGACTTTTTGGAAATAGGCGTCATGGCTACTATCCCCATAGCTGGCATAAATATCCAATACACCATATTGCAATTGGGGAATATCGACGGCTTCACTTGCCAAGGCGAGACTTTTTTTCTCATCTATTCCCGCCATTCCAATGAGTGCTTCATTCATGACGTGATAGGATTGGTCTTGCTCGTAAATGGTCTGAAATGTAGGACTCAAAGCTTTGCTTTTCAATTCGGCAAGCTTCTCAACGGCGGCTTCTCTAACAGGAGCTTCGGAATCATTGAAGGCGATATTTTTAAGCTGTTCGATAAAATCAGTATCCGATGCCCACTTATTAGGCGCATACTGTTCTATAGCAGCTATACGTAAACCGGCTGATTCCGATTTCAGTTTTTTAGCGATATTACTGCTAATGTTTTTTTCACTTCTGAGCTGCTGTTGGGCGATCTGACTCATCGCATCTAACTGCTCACTATAATTGCTGGAGCGTTCTAATTGAATATTATATTGCTCAAGCGTCTTATTGTCGCTAATCGTACCCACAAGGACGCGATCAGGGTCCAGACTCATGAGAATAACTTTTTCACTTACAGGGAAACGGAATTCTTGCTTGCGCTTGTCTACTACTATCTGCTCGATTTGTACCGCATCTTCCGTATAAATCGCAAGAGACAAAGGCAGTAGAAATAAAGAGCTGTTTGCCACATCTTGCAACTGCTCTACTTCTACTATGGCTTCTTTGGTATTGGTATTATAGCCATAGGTGACGGCTAACTCAGGATGCCCGCCTTTCATGAACCACTGATTGAAAAACCAATTCAGATCCTCACCACTAATATCTTCAAAAGCAATGCGGAGGTCGTGTATTTCGGCAGAAGAAAATTCGTTTTCTTTTAGGTAATGGCGAACGCCTTCGAAAAAGGCTTCGTCGCCCAAGTAGTTGCGAAGCATGTGTAAGACGCAGCCGCCTTTACTATAAGAAATGGCATCGAATAGATCATCGCGATGCTCGTAGAAAAAGCGAATAGGGTGCTCTTCTGTAGGGTCAATTGTAGATAGCAGATAGTCTTGTAACATCTCATTCAAATGCTCATCGGCCCTTTGCTTGCCGTAGGCATGTTCGTACCATAGGTACTCTCCATAGGTGGCGAAACTCTCATTCAAGGAGAGGTGACTCCAAGACTCGCAAGTGACTATATTACCGAACCACTGATGAATGATCTCATGAGATATGGTTTCTTCATCATTGCCGTCTAATAATTCTCGGGTAGTTTGCTGGGCGAACTCGCCGAATACTACGGCTCCGGTGTTTTCCATCGCACCGCTGGTGTAGTCGCGCACGATCACTTGGTCATACTTATCCCAGGGGTAAGGATAATCTAAAAGCTCAGAGAAAAACTGCATCATCGCAGGTGTGGTACCGAATATGGCACGAGCATGCTCCTCATATTCCGGTTCTACATAGTAGCTCATGGAGATGCCATTCCACTCGTCGGTTACAATAGCATATTCTCCTACTGCGAGCATGAATAGGTAGGGCGTATGTGGCAACTTTTGATGCCAATGGTCAGTTCTGGTGCCATCTCCATTCTTACTGCTGGAAACGAGCTTACCATTAGATAGGGTTTTGAATCTATCTTCAACAGTGATCAATATCTCCTGACTGCTATTTTGTGTTGGGTGGTCGATAGTGGGAAACCAGATGGAGTTAGATTCGGTTTCTCCTTGTGTCCATATTTGTTGGGGCTTGTCTGTTTCCGTGCCATCAGGATTGATGAAATACAGCCCTTTCTCGCCTAGTACTTCATCGAATACATTTTTAGGCAAGTCATTGGGCTGTGCGGTATAATCTATGAATAAGCGGTAGCTCTCATTTCTACTATAGCTACGATCCAGCTGAATGAGCAAGCGCATGCTATCGGGATAAGTGTAGGCTAAGTCTTGATCGCCTTTCCCCATTGGGTTGACCAGAGCTACACGGTGGATCTGCATGCCTTTGGCATCTAGAACCACTTGTTCAACATCATAAAAATGTGGTTTGATATCTATGGTGGCTTGCCCGATCAAGTGTTGCTTTGCCCAGTCGAAACGCACTTCTAAGCGAGTGTGCTGCAAGTCGTTTTTGATGGTACGCGTAGCCCGATAATCATTGATGGGATGGTACTTTGAGCTGTCTTCCTCGCTCATGTTTCCAGTTTCACCTCCGAAGATGTTTAGAATCGCAGCTGCGTCTTTAGCAGGTATTTCGTACTGAATGCTTTGGCTGTTTTTACAGGCACTAAGCACAAGTAGACTGTATAAGAGTGACAATAAAGCGAGTAAATTCGAGCGTCTCATATGTGAAGGAGGTTTTTGCTGTTTTGTCCAAGTACTTATTCGCGAAAATAAGGTTTAAACTAGGAATAGTTCCGGGCAAAAAAAAGCGGAAGTGTAGAGGGCTACACTTCCGCTTTGGGAATAATGAGGTAGTTTAAATGATTATTCGTATTTCACATTACTAAAAGTACCTGACAAATCGCGCTGCTTGCCACTTAGAGGTACTTGTAAACTAAAAGAGAAGCTACCTGATACTTCTTTATTCGTAGTATCGAATGTGGAAATAGTAACCGTATTGGTGGTACCCGGGAACGGGAAGGTGAAAATATTGAATTCATCTTCGGTATAAGTCGCAGCGAATTCATCATTGTTCAGGGTATAAGTACCTGCCGCATCTGTAGTGATGGACATATTCAAAACCTTTCCGTCAGTTGTAGTACCTGTTACACTAATGATGTTATTGGTATAAGTCGCACCTATGGTTTCAGGAGAAAAAGTGAAGGCATCAATGTCATTGCCATCTATAGTGGCAGACATGGTTGCTGGTGTTTGTTCTTCTCCTTCATCACCACAGCTGGTGAAAGTGGCGGCTGCTCCGATCAAGCAGAACGCCAATAATAAAGTCAGTAATTTTTGCATGATGTATGCTTTTGCGAATTGTAAATGTTATCGGGGAAATTACGAAGCACAAAAATACAGTTTTCTATTGAGGTAGTTTAAAGTTATTTTCTCGACCTTACCCCTAAGTGCTTGATCTTGAATACTTCAGCTTTTTTTCGCTCCGTACTTTTCAAGTACGAAACTCAAAAAGAGCTTCGTCTTCAAGATCAAGCACTTAGGCGCGGTTCAGATGAAAAACTTTAAACTACCTCATTTTGTCTTTTGATTGCCACAAGACGAAGATGCACTTCAAAAGAAGAACTTATAAAGTTGTAGATGTGTTATTTTAGTAGTGAGACTTTTCAAATCGACACATTTTCAAATTGGGTCGCGCGAGGGATAGGAG
>JAHDGT010000186.1:6851-8331 GCA_020631675.1 Bacteroidota bacterium | reverse complement strand
CCGCCGCTCAGTGCGCTCCTTAGCAGGCTCATTTCCACTCCTATCCCTTGCGCGAGCAACAGGGTAAAGGATACTGTAAAGAAACAGCAAGCCCACCGCAAAGTTGAGGAAGTTCCGCTGTTTCGCCAAACCTATGTGATCACAAAAAATCCGTGCGCTCCTAAAAATCCGTTGAATTCGTGATTCAGACAACAACACAAAAAATCTGCGACCAACAGCAATTTAAACCAAAAAAGCACAACTTTCAATTTTTTTTGAAAGTTGTGCTTTTTCACTGACAATACCGCTGAATCAATGCGCTACAACCCTATTCTTCACCTTTTCATCCCTATCCATTTTCCCATCTCTTAATCGGATGATTCGGTGCGCATGCTGGGCGATGTCTTCCTCATGCGTAACCAGAATAACCGTATTGCCTTTACGGTGAATGTCTTCAAAGATTTTCATGATCTCTATACTGGTTTTGGTATCGAGATTACCCGTAGGCTCATCCGCCAGTATGATAGAGGGGTTATTGATCAAGGCACGCGCGATCGCAACCCGCTGTCGCTGACCACCACTCAACTCATTGGGCTTATGTCCGCTACGATCGCCTAAGCCCACGGCTTCTAACATTTCTTGTGCTCTACGTTCTCGTTCGCGTCTGCCCACGCCAGCATAGACCAAAGGCATTGCCACATTATCTAAAGAAGTTTGGCGAGGTAGGAGGTTGAAAGTCTGGAATACGAAGCCGATCTCAATGTTTCTGATCTCTGCCAGTTCTCCATCCGTCATTTCAGCTACTTCATTGCCATTGAGGAGGTAGCTGCCACGGGTAGGTGTGTCCAAGCAGCCCAACATATTCATTAGCGTGGATTTACCTGAACCAGAAGGTCCCATCAAAGCGACATACTCATTCTTGTGAATGTCCAGATCCAAGCCGTTCAGGGCACGGATCACTTCCTCGCCCATAATATAAAACTTGGCGATGTCGCGGATCTGTATGATCGCTTCTTGGCCTTGACCGCTTACAGCCTCTTGTTGTGCGTTTGTTGACAAGTTGGGTGTGGTTTATTTATCAATCATTTTAGGAACCAGAAAATGCTCCCCGTCATGCTTGGGCGCATTGCGCAAGGCATCTTCCCGAGCTAAGGTGTTCCGGGCTTCGTCTGCCCGACTAACATTTTCTTGTTCGGACAGATAGATCAGTGGCTCAACAGCTGTTGTGTCAACAGCACTGATTAGACCAAAGAAATCTGTGATCCGCTCCAAATCTTTTTGGATAATGGCTTGCTCTTCCTTGCTGAACTGCAATTTGGAGAGCTTCGCCAAGTGCTGAAATGTTGCTTCGTCTATTTTCATGATCTATCTGCTCTGTTGGATTAGTAGCGACTATGGGGTTAAAATTACGCTAGAGTGGGCTTAATTTGAAAATGAAATTTCTTAATGTGCTGATGTGCTGATGTGCTGATGTGCTGATGTGCTGATGTGCTGATGTGCT
>JAHDGT010000186.1:2030-6751 GCA_020631675.1 Bacteroidota bacterium | reverse complement strand
ATGTGCTGATGTGCTGATGTGCTGATGTGCTGATGTGCTGATGTGCTGATGTGCTAAGTTAGTGTAGCGGCGCTGCTTGCCTGCGCCTTTTCCTAATTGTAATTGCGACACAATGCCGAATATAAACATACCGAATCTATCACCTACAGAATTTATAGCGGCTTTCGAGAACACTCCTGATGCCCTATTGTTGGATGTACGCACCCAGATGGAATACAATGACGCTCATTTGAAAGGTGCGGACTTGATAGACATCAAGCAAGCATCCTTCATAGAAGAAGCGCAAGAGTTAGATAAGCAAAAGGCGTATTTCATTTACTGCAAAGTGGGCGTGCGCAGTTTAAATGCCTGTATGTATTTCCGCACTCTGGGTATTGAAAAGGTGTACAACTTATCGGGTGGTATTTATGCCCTGAATGCAGAACCTACTCTTGCCTCCGACTGGGTGATCGTCTAAGAATTCAATAATGGATATGTTTCTTTCCAATTTCACGAAGCACTTCGGCTTCTTTAGTTTACTTTTTTTATTGGCTGGCTCATATGCCTGCCAAGATGACCGCTTGGTCAATGGCGCCGTTCCGCCGGATATCGTCTTGAACGACATTAATGGTCAGTCGCTTCCTTTATCCAGCATACAAACGGGTAAGATCGTGATCATTGATTTTTGGGCTTCGTGGTGTAAACCCTGTATCGAAACACACGAACGTTTCAAAGAGCTGTACGAAAAATACAAAGACACTCAGATCGGCGAAGCGAATGGGCTCACCATTTATAGCGTATCTCTTGATAACAAACCCGAAGCTTGGCAAAAAGCATTGGAGAAATACGATATTCCTTGGCCACATCAAGTAAATGAGCCACTGGCTTTTGGCTCTCCTTATACCGAGCTGTACCAATTCGAGCAAATCCCCACCTTCTATGTGATCGATGAAAGGGGAGTGATCATAGGTAAAAACCTCACCTACAAATGGCTGGATTACGAATTGCGTAGACGCATGGGTGAGGTATAATCTGTCTTCGCCTATATGAGATAGCTTGCGCTAATCCAGTAAAAATAAAAAAGCCCCCTACAGAAGTAGGAGGCTTGTAATGCTTAGCGTTGTATCACACTGGGTGTGCGATTATTTTTTAGTAGTCACGCGTTTTGTAACGCGTATCTTCCACCTCTGCAGATTTCACTAAATCTTGGAAAACGGTGTTTGAACCATTTGAGAAAAGCGCACCAGCCGCTTTACGAGCACTGCTCACATCAACCGCGGATGGAGCATTGAAGCTTTTCGCCTTAACCACATAGACACCACGCGCTCCTTCTATTGGAGAAGAAACAGCACCATCCGCCAAACCGAAAATCGCAGATTGTACCGCAGGCTCATTACCGATACCTGAGATGCTCGTCGCATTGAAAGTTACTGCTGAAGCACTCTTCACTTCTTGACCAGCTGCACTTGCTACAGCATTCAAGTCAGAAGAGCTTCCGATTTTTTCTAAAATCTTAGCCGCTTTCTTTTGGTTACGTACCAAAGGTTCGATAGTAGAACGAACAGACTCAACTGTAGCAGCACCGCCATTTGTTCTTGCAGTTACCGCAGCAACAACAAAGCTCTCTAATGTAGCACCAGAAGGCACCTTATTACTTACAGAGAATACTTTATCACTCACCTCATCTTTACTAGGTTTGAATGCCCAGTTGATCAAGTCATCAGCTACCCCTAAACCATCGATTTTGTAATCGTTCGCCTCTAGGTTCTCACCAGATTTAACCGCTAGGTTCTGTGCACCCGCCGCAGTACGGAAGCCGTCCAAAGTACGGTTCTCACCCGCAAATCTCTTTGCGTTCTGGTAGATCATATCACGTGTTGCTTTACTAGCAGAGATCGAACGCGTCAAGAACGCGAACTGTATAGCAGGTGTTGTACGATTCGCTTTATTAACACGAACAACACTTACACCTGTATTAGTAGCTTGAACGAAAGTATCACCAGCACCATGCTCATAGAATACCGCATTGTTCAATTCTGTTAAACCAACAGGCATTGAACCAGGCTTGATGTAGCCTAAATCTCCACCTTTTGTTTTACTAGAATGTTCAGAATGCTTCTCGGCCAATTCAGCGAAACTTGCTCCAGCTTGTAATTTTTGGTAGATACTATCAGCTGTTGCTTTTACTTGGTCAGGACTTGCTGTCGCACTGAAGTTACGAGTGATCACTTGCACCTGAGCAGAATCAGCAACCAATACACGCTTCACCGCTTTAGCCGCCTTATAAGAACCACTTTCATAATAAGGTCCGTAAACCTCACCTTCTTTTAAGGTGAAGAGCGTATCTCTTCTGCTAGAGTTCAGCTGTGTACTCGTGAAATAGCTATCCGTAAATGGCGTTTCAGAAGCATGCTTTTTCAAAGCACGAGCAGCATCCTCCATAGACTTCAAATCAGCGATGCCCGCAGTGATACGCTTTTGCGCATCTAAGGTATCTGCTTTTGAAGCTTTAACAGGGAATACTACATACTCCATAGAACGAGTAGCTTTCTTACCGCTATAAGTAGAACGGTTCGCGTTCAAATAGCTACTTAAATCAGCATCCGTGATAGAAACATCAGCATCAGGTATAGATGTATAAGGAACGAAAACATAGTCGATCTCAGCAGAACGAGTTTTCAATTCATTGTCCATTTCAACCCAATAGCTAGGTGCATAGGCCGCCTTGCGGATCATGGTCTGGTATTTCGTACGCAACTTGCTATCTAAGATTTGCGTTTCGAAATCCATCCAACGACCTTGCAAATCGCGGTCTTGCTCTGTTTCCGGATTTTTTATACGATCTAAGTACTCACTAAATCGCTCCATGCTGAAAGCACCCGTTTCGTCTTGGAAACTACTTCTTAAAGAAGGATTGTTGATGATCACATCTTTCACCTCCGCATCGCTCAATGCTAAACCTAGTTTACTGAACTCATCTTTAGCAACAATGTCTTGAACATATGCATCCCAAGCTTGCTCGCGAATTTGTAATCTACGTTCATCATCGACACCTTGCTGCTGGTTGTTCAATTGTTCTACCTTTTGCTGATAGCCAATAGAAGAAATTTCTTTACCATTAATGGTACCAGAAACCAATCCTTCTTGACCACCAGAGTTGGTACTAGAACTCAAAGCATCCATCATTAAGAAGGCTAACATCGCGATCGCGATCACAAAAATCAGCAAACTTACGTTTGATCTGATCTTACCAATTACAGCCATATCAATACAATTTATATAAGTAGCACTTAAAAAAATAAGTTCATCTTTTAGCTTGCTCTTTTTGCTGTATCCTGCGTTATGAAAAGCCTACTGTAGCGCTGCTATAGTTCGTTTTTCATGCCTTGGCTACAACTAAAATAGCGGCGCTAAAACCCAGAACTTATTTTTTACCCTTACTAAGGCGGGTAGTTGAACAGGCTTTCACCAAAATCAACTGTTCAAATTTCAATTCAAAGTCTGCTATTACAACTTTATTTTGTTAATAAAGACCTTGAAGGACAAAATAGGACGCAAATGTACGGCCTTATTTATGATTTTCCACGTTCTATAGTAGCCTCTTCGGTATTGATTGCGATATTTGAGATGTCATTGCACCACTCTTTTTCATTTTCCTGTCATCAGACTACATTTTAGGCCATGAAAACCGCATTATACGGACGTTTCATCAAAGATGACGACCTGCAACATTTGCAGCAGCTCTTAGCATTACTCTGCAATTCTCCCGATTCGTTATTGGTTTACGAACCTTATCGTAAGCTCATTCAGGAAAAAGGGTTGGAGTTATCGGGTGAGCTACGCACCTTCACAGATAAAGACGATCTAAGCGGACGAGTTGATCATATGGTAAGCGTAGGTGGCGACGGCTCGATCTTAAGTACCATCAAAGCTGTAAAAGAGAGTGAAATCCCTGTTTTAGGCATAAATATGGGACGTTTGGGTTTCTTGGCCAGTGCGGGAAGGAAAGACTTTGAACAAGCCGTCCAGAATCTTAATGCTGGTCGTTATTTGATCGACCGTAGGCAAATCCTACAATTAAACAGTGATAGTGACTTGTTCGACGATTTGAATTATGCTTTGAATGAGTTCAGTTTGCATAAGCATGACTCGGGAAGCATGGTGACCGTACACGTTTGGGTTGATGGGGTCTTTTTAAATTCCTATTGGGCAGATGGCGTTATTGTTTCTACACCTACGGGCTCAACCGCCTATAATTTGAGCTGTGGCGGACCAATTGTTTACCCAGGCAGCAGAGCTGTCGTCATTACCCCGATCGCTCCACATAACTTAAATGTCCGCCCTATTGTTCTCCCTAGTGATGTAGAGATAAAACTGAAAATCGCTGGTCGAAGTGAATACTACATTTGTAATCTCGACGGTCGTTCTTCACAAGTGGACGCAGAGGAGGAATTAAGCATTGTTACCGCCCCTTTCACCTTTAATTTAATACGCTTTGAAGAAGGACATTTCTTCAGCACCATTAGAGGAAAGCTTTTATGGGGAAGCGACACCAGGAATTAAAAGCCTGTCTTCAAATTGACGATATACCAACTGCATAGCTTGTAAATTCGGCCGAAATGACAAAAACACTTCGCAATACACTTATCCTTGCTATTCTAGCGATAGGTTTATATTGCATACCCGGCTGCATGACTATGAGAACAGCAAGTGAGAAAATCACAGATGAGTTCAAAGAATTA
>JAHDGT010000186.1:0-1930 GCA_020631675.1 Bacteroidota bacterium | reverse complement strand
CAATCTGATCTGGTTCAACCTATTTTAGACACCAATGATACCGATCAACCTACTATTTTAGTAGGGCATTCTTATGGTGGACCCGTTATTACAAGAATGGCGATGGATCATGCTGAGCAAGTAGATGCATTGCTTTTGTTAGCCCCCGCCCTTGATCCTGAAAATGAAAAAATCTTCTGGGTTTCTTATCCAGCAAAGTATCCTCCAATTAAGTGGATAACGCCTAAGTCGTTGCGAGTAGCCAATGATGAAAAATTCGCTCATGCGGAAGCATTAAGACAAATGCTGCCCCACTATAAAAACTTGGACCTGCCGATCACTTTCATCAATGGGGATAAAGATTGGATCGTACCTCCTGTTAATGCGGAATTCATAGATAGTGTACTACAAGGCTCGCCCGCCTATTCACAATTCAAGTTGATCCGCAAACCGGAATTCAACCACTTTATTCCTTGGTCGGATTATGAACTCGTTAAAGAAGAATTATTACAACTTTTAGAAAAAGTATCGAATTAATCGGGAAAATACGCTTGCTCACGAACCTTCTTAATAAAAGGTTCTCATGCACACTATCGAATTTCTAAAAGAGCTGCTGACTTTTCCTAGCAGTGATAAAAAGGCCATCATCACACTACTGGTATTAATGGGAGGATTGATGGCTTTTAAACAGAGCATGCCTTACTGGGTGGCTCCTCCTGAAAAGCACATAGCGATCCCTCAAGAGCTGATCGAGCTACGAGCGGAAATTCTGGCCGCACAAGCTACTTATGATTACGGAAAAGATAAGGAAGCCTATTCCAATTTTAATACTGGATTTGGTGAGGGACAATCTTCTTGGAAAAACAAGGACTACACCAAGCAAGGAAAGTACGGGAAAGACAAAGTGCCATTACAATTAAAGCTATTTGACCCTAATAAACTGAATTTAGAAAATGGCTTAGCAATGGGCTTGCCACAAAGAGTAGCGAAGTCGATCGCGAACTATACAAAAAAGGGAGGTCGATTTAAGATCAAATCGGACCTAAAGAAAATCTACGGCTTAGAAGAAAGCTTGTACCAACAGCTTTACGACTATATTGATTTGCCTGAGCAAAAGAATTATACTCACGCAGGAAAAAGCAGCAGTAAGTCCTTCGTTGAAACCGAAAACGAAAATGAAACTCCCCCTTCTGTATTTGACCCCAATAAAATGACCATTGCGATGGGTGTTGAATTGGGTTTTAGTGAAAAACAAGCTCGCTCGATCTGCAAATACATTGAAAATGGCGGGCTATTTAAAACGAAAGATGATTTCTGTAAATTAAGGGTAGTATCAGACTATAATTGTGAACGCTTAAGTCCCTATGTTCAGTTAGAAGAAAAGCAGGTCGCCCCTAAGTTTTTCAGTAGTGAAAAAAGTGATTTCAAGGAACAGGCTAAACAGGCAACATCTGCTGCCCAAAAGCAAGAAAGCCCTCAAGAGAGCGAAAAGGAAAAGAAAAAATACGACTACGAGCCTGTGCTGGTAGACATCAATACCGCCAGCATGCAAGAATTTGAAAAACTGTACGGTATTGGTCCGACCTATGCCCGCTTGATCGTTGGCTATAGAGAACAGTTAGGTGGTTTTGTTAGCCCGGCTCAGATCGCGGAGACCTATGGCATTGGCGAAGACACCTATCAGACCATTGCCCCTTACCTCTTGAATGAACACCCGGAATTGGTAAAGCGCATTAACATCAATACTGCTGATGTAGAAAGCTTGAATGCGAATATTTACATCAGGAAATATAAGAATGCCAAAGGGCAGCAAAGGTTGGCCAGACAGATCATTAGAACCAGAGAGAAATATGGCAATTATGATAGCCTAAAAGGACTTCTTGATTTTAAACTGGTAGACAAGGCATTTTTCGAGAAGATCAAGCCCTATTTATTGGTAGAGTAATAGAGG
>JAHDGT010000185.1 GCA_020631675.1 Bacteroidota bacterium | reverse complement strand
GACTTTCTAATGTCTTTATTAGGTGGTGTTGCTGTGATCCCGCATAGGTATATCTTCTCTAGGCGTAGGGCATCCGCTGTTCTAAAAACAGAGCCTACATTGAGGGCGGAACGCACATTGTCCAAGATCACTACAATGGGTAATTTATCAGCAGCGTGGAAAGCTTCCACTGATATTCTATTCAACTCTGATAGTGAGCGTTTTTTCATAAATTGATGAATGTTTTAGCACAAAAAAAGAACATGAATAAAAAATTTATTCCGCATTTATGCCAAAAAGTTAAAACCACTCTTCTTTGCCTTGATGCAAAGAAGCAAAAATCAAGACTGTTTTCATTTCTTAACGCCATTTAGTGCCAAAAAAGCTAAAATCCAGAGACTCGCCGACTGCGTCAGGCTCAGACAAGTCTGGATTTCTTTACGCATTTTTGACCCGAAATGACTAAAATGAAAAAGGTCAATCCTTTTTAGAAATCTTCAACAACTGTTTAGTTAGTTTACTAAATCTTTCTTGATCTATAAAAGGCCGTTAAAGATTTCTATTTCGCAGTACAGATAACTACCTTTGAAGGATAGAAAACACAAGCGATCTTGGCAAAAACCAGAAAGAAAAAAACGGCGAAAAGTCCTTTTGAAACGCCACTGATGCGGCAGTATGCGACCATCAAAGGTAAGTACCCTGATGCGATACTGCTATTCAGGGTAGGAGATTTTTACGAAACATTCGGTAAAGATGCCATAACAGCCAGTCAGACGCTGGGCATCACCTTGACCAAACGCAATAATGGCTCGGCAAGCGAGATCGAGTTGGCGGGTTTCCCTTACCATGCTTTAGATACCTATCTACCCAAATTAGTGAAGGCGGGCTTCAGAATAGCGATCTGTGATCAGCTGGAAAAGCCTTCTCAAACCAAGAAATTGGTCAAGCGGGGGGTTACCGAATTGGTTACTCCGGGTATTGCCTTGAGCGATAAAATGCTCAACCATAAAGAGAACAATTACTTAGCTTCCATTCATTTTGAAAAGAAAGGGGCGATCGGTGTTTCTTTCTTAGATGCCTCTACGGGCGAGTTTTTTGTTGCCGAAGGCAATGAAGATCAAATAGACAAGCTGGTGCAGAGTTTTAAGCCCAGTGAATTACTACACAGCAGGCAACAAGCCGAAGCAGTCAAGTCCTTATTCGGAGAGCGTTTTTATACTTACCCTTTAGAAGATTGGTCTTTTCAAATAGACTTCGCTAAAGAGATCTTACATCGTCATTTTCAAGTCAACTCACTCAAGGGATTCGGTGTTGAGGAATTGGGGGCTGCTAAGGTGGCCGCGGGTTCTATTTTACACTATTTGGGAGAGACCGCACATCCGAACATCAAGCACATCAGCAGCATAGCGCGGATTCATCAAGAGCGATACGTTTGGTTGGATCGCTTCACGATCAGAAACTTGGAGCTGCTCTACCCCACTTACCCCGGCGGCACGGCTTTGATCGATGTATTGGATCAAACCATCTCCCCGATGGGTGCTCGCTTATTGAAAAAGTGGACGATCTTACCTTTGATCGATCTAAGCAGAATCAATGCTCGCCATAGTATGGTGGAGTATATTCTGGATCAAGATGAATTTGAAGACTTACTGGCCAAAAACATCAAGCTGATCGGTGATTTAGAAAGACTGATCGCCAAGGTACCTATGGGTAGAGTCAACCCAAGGCAAGTGATGCAGATCAAGCGGGCCATTGATGCTATTGAACCCATTAAAACTGCTTGTGCAGACGCCAAAAATGAAGCCCTGAACAAGATCGCTGACCAACTGAATAACTGTCAGCTCATTAGCGATAAGATCGGGCAGGAATTGGTGGAAGAACCCGTTGTACAAATTGGGAAAGGAGATGTGATCGCCCACGGCTTTAATGCCGAATTGGACGAGCTGCGCGCATTACAAGCCAATAGCAAGCAGTTCTTAGTAGAACTACAACAAAGAGAAAGCGAACGTACCGGAATCAGTAGCTTGAAGATCGGCTTCAATAATGTGTTCGGCTATTATTTGGAGGTGCGCAATCGATTTAAAGAGCAGGTACCCGAAGAATGGATCCGCAAGCAAACGCTGGTCAGTAGCGAACGCTACATCACTGCCGAATTAAAGGTCTATGAAGAAAAGATCTTCGGTGCGGAAGAAAAGATCTTAGCACTAGAAAGCAGATTGTTTGACGAGTTGGTAACAGCTTTAGCAGAATACACTCGCCCCATTCAATTGAACGCGGCTTTGATCGCACAGTTGGATTGTATATTAAGCTTTGCCAAGACCGCACATACGCATCAATATGCCAAGCCAGATATGAATGAAGGTTTGGGCATCAAGATCGTCAATGGCCGGCATCCTGTTATTGAACGGCAGTTGGACTTAGGGGAAACCTATGTACCCAACAGCATTCAGATCGACAGCAATACGGATCAAATGATGGTGATCACCGGTCCGAACATGTCGGGTAAATCGGCTTTGCTACGACAAACCGCTTTGGTTACGCTATTAGCACAAATGGGCAGCTATGTACCTGCCGAAAAAGCAGAGATCGGCATTGTGGACAAGGTCTTCACCCGTGTTGGTGCCAGTGATAACATCTCAGGTGGGGAAAGTACCTTTATGGTGGAGATGAATGAAACGGCCAGCATTATGAACAATTTGTCTCAGCGTTCTCTGATCTTGCTGGATGAGATCGGTAGAGGTACCAGCACCTATGATGGCATCTCGATCGCTTGGGCATTGGCGGAGTATATTCACGAACATCCAGAGGCGAAGGCTAAAACTTTGTTCGCTACGCACTACCATGAATTGACCGAGTTATCCAATCGATTTGATCGGATCAACAACTTTCATGTTTCCATCAAAGAAGTAGGCAATAAGGTGATCTTTTTGCGGAAACTGCTTCCGGGCAGATCGGATAAGAGCTTTGGTATTCATGTAGCGAAAATGGCGGGTATGCCGGATAGTATCGTTGCTCGCGCCAATGAGATTTTAAGCGAGCTGGAACAAAGAGAACAGCAAGTGAATACGGATGGAGTGGAACCGAATACAAGCAAAGGCAATACCGCACCGAAAGAACAAAGCATTCCTAGTACGGATGTGGGTAAGAATCGCTCTACTTTGCAGCAGCTTCCTCCAGCAAGTGGGAATTATCAATTGAGCTTTTTTGATGCGGCTGATCCTAAGCTGAATGCTTTGAAAGAAGCTATTGAGGGGCTGGATGTGAATACGCTCACGCCTATTGAAGCACTCTTGAAGTTGAATGAGTTGAAGAAATTGCTGGGGTGATTTGTTCAATTTGAAAATTTGACAATGAGCCAATTTGAAAATGACCACATACCGATTGAAATTACATTTTCAAATTTTCAAATTGATAATTGACTCATTGTTCCGCGCAAGGGATAGGAGCGGTAATGAGCCTGATGAATGCGCCCTGTTTGGCGGCGTAGCGGGGCTGATCAGAGGAAGACACCGCTACGCCTGCCAAACAGCAGCAGACAGCGGGTGAATTTTAGTGGATAGCCCGGTACCCGCAGTGAAAGCTTGCGCTTTTTAGACTCGAGATATGAGACTCGAGACGTGAGACTTTCGTGCTGTTTGTCGATTATCTATCTGTAGTTAGCGCAAGTTTTTATTGCGGGTATGCGCCATTAGCATTCTAATTGAAAGGTATTAACACATTTAACCGATCAGCACATTAGCACATTAATCAGGGTATGCGCCATTAATAAACAATCAATCAAAGACCAATGAATCAAGCATTATATGAGCAATTGTTACCCATTTTAGAGGTGCAGTTGCGGGAGTTGAAGGAGGAGGCAATGAATGCGGCCGCCATTGAGCATATTCTGGAATATGAGCTGGGCAATGCGGCACCTGATGAGCAAGGAGAGCAAGTTGGGAATGCGTCAGAAGATGCCTTCTTAGCGGGGCTTAGTGCGCATTTACAAACGGCTGCTACGGATGCGGATAAAGCGGATGAAGGCTTTGGCGCAAATTAGGAGCGGTTGGTGCGAGTGCTGGCCTAATGCAGGCTGTTTTTGATCGTTTGTTATTGTTGAAAGATCAGGATGCACAGGAATTGGCGGGTAAGGCGCACAGATGGATGTTGAATGCGAAATTGGTGGAAGGGGAAACGAATGATCGCGCACTTTATGCGGATATGAATGCCTTGATCGAAAAGGTGGAAGCCTTGGAGTTGCCTGCTTTGCAAGTGCGTTTATTGCGGGATCGTTCTGCGATGTGTTTGCGCATGGGCGACTTTGATCAGGCGATGGCGAATATTGGTGCGTCGGTGGAAATGGCTTGGGATAATGAGTTGTATTTAGATGCGGGAATAGGCTCGGAACAGCTGTCGAGAATGTGCCAGCAGACGGGTGATACGATGACGGCTTTCGAGCATTTGAAATCTGCTTTGAGTGCTTATAAGGGCGGTGAGCATTGGGGAGAGCTGGGGGCGACCTACCAGCAGATCGCTCAGCTTTTACTTCAAAATGGGCAGGTGCAAGAGGGCGTGGCTACACTTGGCAATGCTTTAGAGGTGTATGATCTGGCGGAAGATCCGGAAAGCAAAGGCTTTTGTCATCAGTCTATCGCGAGAATTCAGCGAACAGAGAATAATTTAGAAGACGCGGCTTATCACTACCAGTTAAGCGTAGCTTGTTTTGAAGTGGGTGGGAACCATACTCAGGTGGCGGATGCTTATTTACAAGCGGGCATGTTGCAAGAAGAATTAGAGCAGTTTGAGGATGCGATGGCATCTTATAAGAAGGCTTTGGTTTATGCCGAGCAAAGTGAAGAAGAGACTTTAATGGAAGGTATTCAAGATTCTATTGAAGAGCTTGAGGAAGATATGATGAAGCGCAAGCCCAAAGACAGCAATGGAAGTAAGGGGGATAATGGTGGTATTTTCTCAAAAATAAGGGGCATATTCGGCAAGTAACTATTTGACATCTTGACTATTTTTTGTTAAATATGTAGGTAGTTAGACCAGTAGTAACATTCAACAATCTTTATGGCAGACCCCCACTTACAAGATGAACGCATACTATCATTAGAAAAGCAATTGCAATTGGCAGAGGAGCGACTAGAATCGCTTACTGTGGAATTGAAGGAAAGTGAGACGCGTTTTGCTCAGCTGTCGCGCGCCGCATTTGTAAGCATTGTCATTTTTGAAGACGAGAAAATCATTCTTGTTAACGATAATGCCTGCGCTACTTTCGGGTATACGGACAAGGAGATGGTGGGCATGGAAATACAGCAATTGATCGCTCCTCATTTACGAGATGGAGCTTTTAAAGATCTATTGAATAATTCAAATGAGGTTCAAGAGACCTTCTGCCTAAAAAAAGACAATCATATTTTCCCCGCTAAGATCAGGATCAAGACTTTGCCTCGTCAAGGCTCAGAAGCTTATGTGTTGGCAGTCAGGGATATTAGCAAAAACAAGGAGGTTGAACGGGAGTTAAAGCAATCTGAGCAACTGTATCAAAAGCTGTTCGAGGACTCAAGAGATGCCATTTACATCTCGGGGGTTGATGGTAAGATATTGGAGGTGAATCCTGCCGCGGTACAATTATTCGGTTATGAAAAGAATGAGTTTTTACTGCGTAACGCCTTGATCTTATACGCCAATCCAGATGAGCGAAAACGGTTCAAAGAGGTGATCGAAAAGAATGGCTCCGTGACCAATTTCGAGGTGCTCTTGGTGAAGAAAGATGGCACAAAGATCAACTGCCTGATCTCAAGTTCTACACGAAGAAACGCCAATTTAGAGGTGATCGGTTATCAAGGGATCATACGTGATATCACGAAGCGCAAGCGTGCGGCGGATCTACTCAAAGCCAAGGAATTGGCTGAACGCAGCTTGCACATGAAGGAGATGTTTTTGGCGAATATGAGTCATGAGATCAGAACGCCGATGAACGCGGTGATCGGTATGACCAATTTATTGGAGGATACGAAGCCTACTACTGACCAAGTGCGCTATATAAATGGTATTAAAAAATCTTCAGAGCATTTACTGGTACTGATCAATGACATCTTAGATTTCTCTAAGATCGAAGCGGGGCAATTACAGTTGGAGCAGATCGACTTTGACTTGGATGGTATTTTGGTCAATGTGGAACAGACCTTCAAATTCAGAGCCGAAAAGAAGCGCATCAGACTGCATGTGATCAAAGAGGAAAACCTGACCACTGCCCTATTCGGGGATCCTACGAGACTTACGCAGATATTGGTGAATCTGGTGGGCAATGCCATCAAATTCACAGAGCCTGGTGGAGATGTAAGCATTACGGTTAAGCAGTTCACAGAGGATAAAGAACGCTGCCATCTGGCTTTTTATGTGAAAGATACAGGCATAGGTATTCCACCCGATAAGCTGGAAACCATTTTTGATAGCTTTACACAAGTGAGTCGTAGTACGACCCGTATGTTCGGCGGTACAGGCTTGGGCTTGGCCATTTCCAAGAAATTGGTGGAAATGCAAGGGGGTTCTATTAAGGCGGTCAGTGAAGTGGGCAAGGGTTCAACTTTCATTTTCGCGATCAAGTTCATCAAGAGTAAGCAAGAATCCATCAAAAAGGCAGGTAGCTTATTGAATATGCGTCCGCTCGGACCATTGCGTATTTTACTTGCGGAAGACAATGAATTGAATCAAGTGGTGGCACGTGATACCATTATGAAGTGGGGCGACAAAATCCATATTGACATTGCCCCCAATGGTTTAGAAGCGACAGAGCGGCTGAAAGAGAACAGTTATGATATTGTATTGATGGATGTGCAGATGCCTAAGATGAATGGCTATGATGCGACGAAATACATTCGTAAAGAGTTGAAGTTGGTTGATCTGCCGATTTTAGCCATGACCGCTTATGCGACCACCGGTGAAGCGGAAAAAACCATAGTGGCGGGCATGAATGACTATATTAGTAAGCCCTTCTCTCCTATTAAACTGTACAACAAACTGGTTCAGATGACCGGGGTAGCCATTTTAGGCGAAGGCGAAACAGATGCACAAGAAGAAGATACTATTGAAAAGCGTGATGGGAATAAAATCATGGATGCTTCTAATGAAGGCTTTTTGAATAGCTTGGAAAGTGAATTCGGACTGTCATTTATTGAAGAAGCTAGTGAAGATGAAGTAAGTGCAGATGCGGATACTTTTAAAGCACAGGCGGTTACTGATCTTACTTTTTTATCGGAGGCTACAGGTGATGATCCGGATATGAAGCGCAGCTTGTTAGAGATCATGGCGAAAGAGACACCTGAGGAGATCGAAAGCATGAAACAGTACTTAGAAGAAGAAAACTGGGAACGCTTAGGTGCCGCTGCCCATAAATTCAAATCTACGACCACATATTTGGGTTTACATGAGGCGAACGACTGGGTAAAAGACATACAGAAATACGCACAGGAAGCCAGTCATTTGGATGAACTGCCCGAGCTGGTGGAGAGAGTATCTCAGATCGCCTCTCATGCATTGGTGGAGATCGACCTAGAGCTGGCGAGACTGAAGTAGATTAGCATTAGCTCAGCTCTTTATTGAGTAGGTAGCTAAAGCAAGCAATGAACAATATAGAAAATACATTTAATCACCTTAAATAATACATCTTATGGCAGATAAAAATTACATTCTGTACTTAGTAGATGACGACATCAAAACCCTCATCATGCTCAAAGGCTATATTGAAAAGCGTTTTGGCAAAGATGTGACGGTTCGTATTTTCCATTCAGGAGAGAACTGTATGGATAAAATGGCGAATGAGAAGGTTGACATCGTTGTTTTAGATTACTACTTGAATGCCATCAAAGAAGATGCGATGAATGGTTTGAAGGTTCTACAAACCATTAAATCGCATGATGCGGATACCATTGTGATCATGATGAGTGGTCAGGAAGATATGGAAACCGCCATTGAGGCGATTCGAAATGGTGCTTATGACTACATCATTAAAAATGAGAAGGCCATGCAACGCTTGGAGTTACTGATCAATAAAGTAATGATCGAGGGTTGAAATGGGAGACCTAAGATTTAAGACTTTGTACAGTGTAAACTAAATAATCAGATAGATGGAGCAGCTTTGAGGCTTTACTTAAATTTCTTCGTGTAGCTTCGTGCTCTTCTTTCTTAGTGGTTAATTGATCTTGAAAATCAAGACTTTGCTGACCACAAAGAACGAAGTACACAAAGGAGCACAAAGTCTTTTTTAAGGCTTCTGACTAAATCATGTTTATCTTAAAACTAGTTTACACTGTACCAAAACAAAGCCCGAACAAGCAAAAAATCTGCTTATTCGGGCTTTTTTAGTGGTATGAAA